>JAHUZY010000220.1 GCA_019264505.1 Phenylobacterium sp.
CCTTGCCGGTCGCATCAGGATCCACGCTAACCAACGCCGACATCGTGTCCACTAAGCCCTAAATGGACACCATGCCGCCCACGCCCGGAACTTAGACTTCAGCCCCCGCCCTCAACAGGCGGTCATCAGCGGACGCGTACATTCAAAGAGGCCCTTAGGCGCCGATAAGCGCCACCGAATATTCTCTCCATGCTTCTGGTATATGGCGATTGGATATGTTTATCGGTCGCGCTGCACGGTCACCGAGCTTCAGATTGCCAAGGCGGGCCGGAAAAGGGGTGGCGATCAAAACCGTAGGGCTAGCGGCAAGACGGGCTAACGCCTCGTTGCAGCGCTCTTCGTCAGCCTCAAAACTGTCCGGATGAAGCAACAGGACAAGCACGGTGAAGCTACAGCCCTCAAGCGACGGAAGACTTTCCGGGCCTGACAATAGAACATCGAGCCGCCCATAGAAGTCCAGGACTTGCTGAGCGACCTGTTGATTCTGGACCGTGTCAGTGAAAGCGCGGCACCCGACCGCCATCTGGGGCGGTACCGACGCAGGCAGATAGCCGTCCCGCACATTGACCATGGCAAGCGTTTGATCGGGACGAAGAGCACAGATCGAGGTCATCAAATCGGCGACTTGTCCGCCCAGGTGGGAGGCGGCCACCTTGTGAGATTGAAATGCATTGCGGGGCGTTACACTCGGCTCGCACCAAATCCGCGTTTTTTCACTAACCTCAACATTCGCCTCGAAGACGTGACTCCATTGGAAGTCGCTGCCTGGCTCAACTTCCGCGCTGTAAAAGCCAGCTTCCTTCAGAAGCTCCATGAAGCGATGAGTGCAGGATAACGAAAAGTGGATGTCACCAGGATAGGCCTTAGAGCTGTAATCTTCCCTCAGATGACCGGTGGCAGGATCCGTAAGCTCATCCCACCAATCGAGAAAGACTACGCCCTCTTCCTGGCAGATCATTCTCAGTCGTCGGTTTAGGTGGCGACAAAGTTCATTCATGTGGTCATCGAAGGTCGGCGTGAGACCCAGCAATATCGTCTCTGCAGTCACCAGGCTTTTAGCGTCAGATAGGATCGATCGATGCCGCTCTGCGACAGCATCCATTGCAGCTAGGTCGTCCTCTGTTGCATTCTTCCGAGCTGTTCCAGTCTTTTGGAGGTTCACAACATAGTAGTAGGGATCGCTGCCAGCGATAAGAAGCGTGCGCCTGTTCGGATCAACGCGCTTCAGGTTTTCGGCGAATTTTCGGCGCGTAACAGCTGCCTGATGCTCAGTAAGCAGGAGCATGGTTGGCCCCATCCCAATAAACAGCGGGAAGAAGGCCGGATGACCGCCAAAGCTCCGGACATAACTGCTACCGACGACATTTATAAACTCATGGTTTGCGCGACGGGCGTTCGAAGGCACGGCTGGCCCCAGGACGCCAAGGCTAGACCGCAGAACGGCGCCAAGCTTGAATGCAATATCGCGTGTGAGCGGCGGCGCACCGTGGGCCTTGAAGTCCAGGCGCAGTCTCTCGACAACCCATTCTGCCGGTCGTGACGCCAAGCATGCCCTCAGGCTCTCGACGACGTTAGCAACATCACGCCGACGGATCGCCAGCAGGAGTTTGATCAAGTGCGCTTCGGCTGCAAACGGATTAAGCCCAATGGCGCGGTCCGCTGCGGCGACGGCCTCATCCGGGCGTGACGAGCGATAGGCGACGATCGCAGCCTCGATAGGCTCGTTATTCACGGGCGCCTCAGTCTAGAGTCAAAGATGGTGGACTATCGGTCGATAGCTCTATCCAGGGCGGAAGCCCGACCTCGCCAGAACGTAGATCAAACCGCCACAGCTCTGAGCCGCCGTTCTCGGTGGCCACCACAAATCCGGCAGTCTTATAAACTGCTCGCGCGGGAGCATTCTTAGAGGTGGGAACATACCAACCTTGGATCGCGTGCACACCCATACTCCGCGCTGAGCGGGACAAAAAGGCAAGCAGCGCCGTTTCAATTTGCCGACCAATAACACGGCAACTGAGAAGTAGCGTATCAATATCAAGCGTTTGGTCGACAATGTCGACTATTGCAACACCAACAATACCATTGTCCCCAAAACGATCGGACGCTCGCAAAACATATCCCCGGCATCTTGGATTGCTTAGTCGCTCGCGCAACTGCGACTCGGTGTATCTGCGGGTCGTCATGTTAAGCTGATTGGTCTTAAGCGTGAGTTGCGCTGCTCGACCGAGGGTCAACGCACCGATCAGCTCAACCTCGACTCTGATGCCCAACGATCCCAGAAATTCTTCTAGGCTTTCAACGTCCGCACGAGCGGCCTGCCGACTGCGCTCCTGAGCGTAGAGCTTGCTGCGCTCTAGGTCCTCGGCTGAGGCGTGGAGTCGCTCCAAGGCGGGGAGCAATCGCAGCATATCGGCATAGGTCGAGGGATCCTCGCTCAGCTCAGGCACAGCGACTTGGGGTATACTGCGCCGAACGGCCTCACGTTCGACCGGGTTGTCATCCAGGAAGACAAATGCGTCCAACCCTAGATTCAGCTCTTCCGCCAACGAAATAAGGTTATCGACCTTAGATTCCCAGTTAACCCTCACCGCGGTGAAGTCACTTTGCTTCAACAACATATCGGGGTGATTATCGAACACCTGTTGGACATCAGACCAGTTGTTCTTACTTACAAGCACTAGAAGGATGCCACGTCTCGCGATGTCTAGGATAGCGCGTTGAAAATTCGAGAAATGTGCGCCCGGATGCTCACTTCCTAGCCGGATACCCGCTATCCCTTCCTCCCCGAGGACGCCTCCCCAAAGGGTGTTGTCCAGGTCGAGCGCTAGCACCTTCGCCTGCGGCAACGCGACCATGCTCAGATGGCGCCACCATTCAGCCGCCATCCACGCTAGCGCCTCAGCTGAAAACGGCAGCTTCGCCGTCGCCCACTTCCGTTCATTCAGAAATCGGGCGCGACCATAACGGGCCTGCAGCGCCTCGACATCAAGCAGGTGGGCGTCAGACAGGTTCATGACGCGCTCCCGTAAGCGGCGGTTGATCAGACCGATCGCCTCATTCTGGGTGAGAGGCCGGCGCATCCCCAGCATGCCATCAGCCGGAATGACTGGTGTTTCAAGTGCGTGGACCAACAAGTGCGCCGAGGTTTTCGCTCTAAGTTGCGCGAGCAGACCGCCGATTTCTCCGGCGACCTCATTTACCCGCTCTGCAATCGTATCATCGTCGAGATCGGCAAAACGACCCCATAGGTCGGGCGCGACATCGCGCGTTTGCACCGCCAAAATTATGGTATCGGGTTTAAACCTGTAAAGCTCACTCGATGAGTCTAGGATCTCCTGAGCATAGGCGTTGAATTCGCCAACATGAGTGGCAAGCCGGCAGTCCGACAGCGCCGCTTCGGCCTGCAATAGCGGGAGCATGGGTTCCACCGTATAGGATCGCAGGACCGCCACGCGGTGTTCGATAGGCTGCTTGTTCCGCCAAAGCTCTGCCTGTCGGGCGAGGACGTACCGCGCAGTCGAGGCGTTGGGCGCGGAAGCCCACAGAGCGCGGGCTGCGCTCTGGGCCCCGACCGCGTCACCTTCGGCAATCGCCGATTGAATGATATCTCGCCAGTTAATAGTTGAATTATTCATTGCGCGACGAATACGCAAGAAATGGTGGCCTTTTGTTTCTCCGCCTCAAATAGGCTCAAGCCAGTCATGGGGATGAGTTTCAGGTCGAGCACGTTCAATCCGGCCTCCTCAACCAGCCCGCGGGCCTCTGCGACATCCCTTAGCAGGTAGATGTGATCCGGCGCTGGGCTATTGATCGGCACGTTAATGAAAAATGCGCCGCCTGGCGACAAGCGCTGCCTGAGCGACTTCAACGCAGCGAGTGGTTGCTCAATGTGCTCAAGCACTTCACTGATGGCTATCGCATCAAACGACGGCGCATTGTCCGGCGGAGAGGCCATGACGTCCCTCTCGAGCACGCTGACATTGGCGCCACAGCCGAGAACCCTCAGGGCGTGGCGCGACTGACGTATGCTCTCAGGGCTGATATCCCAGCCCTCGGCCGCGATGCAATCGGGTAGGCTGGCGGCTGCGGACATGAACAGTCCGTGTCCAGGACCGATTTCGAGATAGCGAAAGGGGGTCCTGAAGCGAGGTAGGTATTCGTTGCAGTAGTACAGATATGCGGCGGCGTGGTTTTGCCAGAGCAACTGCGACAGCAGAAGACCCTGCATATATGACTTCATGTAGTCTGCGTTCGAATATATCGAGCGCTTAGCCTCATCGAAGCTAGAAATCCTATAACGGCTTGACCGCTTAAAATACAACGCCTCCTTGTTCAGCTCACCGCAGGTCCAGCGATATGATCTCACATAGTCATCTATATCGTCCTGCGCGAGGCTACGTATCTTGGCCGCTAGCTCCTCTAGTATATTAAGATCAACCGGCTCATAATTGGCGAAACTCAAATCCAAGAACCTCTTGTGCGCCGGCCAGTCGCGCAACACAGATGCAACAATGAAATCGATATTCGGATAATCGCGCATCTGCATCATCTGCGAATGAGAGCTCAAAGAGATTGCTTCGCATCCTGGATAACAGCAATTATCGCAGGTACGCTGGTCATTTCTTCTAATCGCTCTGGCGAGATTTCCACTCCCGTTTCCTGCTCAATAGCGAGAATAAGATCAAGCATGCGAAGCGAATCCCACGCCTCAACCGTATCGGGGTTAGATTTCTCAGTTATCAAGTGAACATCACACTCGAAAACATCGGCCATTAGACGTTGCAAATGAGGAAAATCCATCTCTTCTCCTTAGCCCCGGGGGAGCGTGAACGTCTATGCCTAAGCCGGCCAGGCAGGGTCCAGCGTCACCTGGCGACTAGGTGCACGATGAGATCGAGTCTGACTACCTTGATCTCGCGCCGGTGGGGCGCCCATTTTTGTGATGCTCCTCTTGTGCCGCTAGCCCTACGCGGACTGCGATTCGCAGGCCATCGTGGGGGTCGCCGTCGATCACGACCTTGCCGCTGATGGTCGTGTCTCGATTGTCGAGTTCCCAGGGGGGCCATCATGCCGGCTCACCGACGCCGGTTTGGCGACGGTTTCGAACCTTACCACCGCCCGATAGAGATGCGTCTCATTGGCCAGCGGAAGCGCGCCCAGGGGACCGAGCGCCGTCTCCACCTCAGCAAGCAGGCGCTCCCGGCGGGCCGCTCCAATCATGTTGTAGTCTGAGCGCGTCCGGAGCTGGCGAACGACGGCGGCCGGGGTCACCTGCTCGGTCCAGGTGAAAGCCCGGTGCGTGACGGGTCCGAACAGGCCGGAGGCGTCAAAGAGCTCGCGAACAGGGCCACCCGGCAGGTACCAGGCCTGAGGCGGCGGTCGCCAGAGGTCTGGCGCGATATCCTGATAGATCGGCTCCAGTCGCTGCAGGATGTCTGGAGGCGGCGACAAGGGCACGTGCCCGAAGACGGCCAGAACGCCCCCGGGCCGCAACGCCCGGGCGGCGCGGGGGAAGCTGAGCGTCGGCTCGATCCAGTGCCACGCCTGGGCCGACGCCACGAGGCCGAAAGCGCCAGGTTCGGCCTGGAAGGTTTCGAATGGGGAGACGTGGAAGGCCACCTCTCCGGTCAGGTTCGCTTTCGCCAGGGCGACGAGCTCATCGCCCGGATCGACGGCGACGACCTGCCAGCCCCGATCGAGAAAGCCTTGGGTGGCTTGGCCGCTGCCACAACCGACTTCGAGAACCCGCATCCCTACCCCGCCGACGACGCTCGCCAGATCGTCGTACAGCTCCGCCGGATAGGTCGGCCGCACCGCATCGTACTCCGCGGCCACCGCGTTGAATGTGTCTCGCTGATCAGGCACGGCGGCTCCCCGGCGGCGGTTCTCGTGGTGCAACGCTACACGAGAGAGGACGGGCCGCCATCTGCCGGCTTCGGAGATGACCGCGGGGAGTGGAAAGCGCGGCCAGCGGCCGCTAGCCTAGTTCGCCCTCGCTCAGGCGAGGATGCGCGGGGACCACGCGGATGAACGAGACCGACGAGCTGGTTGAACTCTGCGTGCGCGCGCTCGCCATGCAGATGAGCGCAGCGCCCGGCGCCGAGCTCCACATGACCCGACGCTGCATTCTGGCGCTGACGGATGAACTCTCCGCCGATCATAATCGACTGATCCTGGGGGCCGACGCCAATGCCGAAAGCTTCCTCGTTCGGGCCGTGGCGCGAGCGAGAGAACGAGATCGGCCGCTCGTCGCGCTCATGACGCCCGCCGTTGCGGAGAGCCTGACGCCGCTCGCGACGCAGCTTGGCCTCACCGCCGTCGGCGCAAGCCCGCTCATGGTGCTTCGCCCCAACGTCGCGGTTCAACCGACCCGGCCGATCAAGGTTGTTCGCGCGCTTGGTCCGGAGTTGGTCAGCGTCGCAGGCGACCTGATCGCCGCCGCCTTCGATGAGCCCCGAGATGTCATCGCCCGCTGTATCGAGGTCAGCATCACCCCGACCTCAGGGGTGGAGACCTATGTCGCCTGGGACGAGGACAGGCCCATCTGCACCGTCTCGCTGACCCTGACGGGAGATACGGCCGGCGTCACGCTCATGGCCACGCCGCCTGAGCACCAGCGCGAGGGCATGGGCCGCGCCCTGCTCACTCATGTGATCAATGACTACCGACGCCGGGGCGTGAAGCGCTTCCACCTTGGGGCCACCGAGGCTGGCCGGCCGCTCTATACGAGCATCGGCTTTGAGCTGGTCGCCGACCTGCCGGTGTGGATCCTGGAACGGGTTGACCCGGTGATCGTCCCTCGAGCGCAAGATCTAATTTAGCGCCAATGTGGAGCTAGTCGTGGACATCCCGATTTCGGAGGTTTGTCGTTTGTTGGAGGCGCGAGGGGCGCTTCGTCGCCTGCCCAGGGACCCGTCGGACGGCATGGTCCAACAGGTCCGCGAGCTCCTGGGTGGCCAGATGCCGGCGGATCTGGAATCGCTCTACCGCGAACGCGTGGCAAGCGTCGGCGACTTTGCAGCCATTCTGCCGAAGTAGAACGCGCGGCCGGAGTGGCGGCAGGAGGGCGCGCTCAGATCGCTGTTGCATGCCCAGGCTGTGCCCATCTTCTCCGACGGGAGTCGAAGCCTCTACGGGTTGGATTTGTCGTCAGAAAGTCAAAGGCCTGCGGTCTACTTCTTTGACCACGAAGAGCTCTTTGAAAGACCACGCTGGGCGGCGGGATCATCGATCGGACGCTTCCTGCTGCTGCTCGCCCAGCACGATCAGGCCATCAGCGAGAACCGTGCCGCCGGTTGGCAGCTGTCCATCGATCCAGACCTCGACAAGTGTCCCAGAGCCCCGCCGATCTGGCTCGCCGGCTGACCCGCCATCGCCGCAGATCAAGCGCTGGTGCGCCTGGCAGGACTCGAAATGTCTGGCAATTACGTCTCTAATACAATGCCTTACCCACAGCCCGCCCTGCCCTACCCGCAGCTCCCTGACGGCTGAAAGCAGACGATTCGACGACGGGATTGAGGGGGCCTGCTGGTCAACCTGCGGGCCCACCGTCGGCGACCAGATGTTGGAGGATCCGCTTCTCAAGCACCAGAACCGCGCTGGCGTTATTGGTGCGCATGACCAGCCCCGCATTCAGAGCGTTAGCCGCGTCACGGACGGCGGCGACGAGGCCCAGAAAGTCCGCTCGCCCCCGCCCGTCGGTTCCATGGAGGGCGCAAAGCTGACGCCAGTCCTGGACGAAACTCTCAAGCAGGTCGCTCAACCGTTGCGCCCGGCTTCTGGCCTCCGGCGTGTCGGTGGCGACCGTCAGCTCTCCGCGCAGATCATCGACGAGCCATTGCACCTCGGCGGCGGGCATCACGGCCCCGCGCAGATTGGTCTCCGTCAGCAGACGGGCTTGGCTTTCCGGAGCCCACGTCAATGTGCGCCATTGCGCGCGGGGCGGCGCCTGTCCGCAGGCGAAGCGCCAGAAGGCCGATGTGCCGGTAGTGTCGGCCACGATATGGACCCGGGCGGCCGCCGACCGGTTCTCCACATGGTGGCGACGCCAGTTGTCGAAGATCCAGGCCTCGCCAGCAGCCATATGGACGGACTGACCATCGCAATGGAAACGCACCTCAGGCTGGGTGAATACCGGGATGTGCAGCCTGACGCGGGTGTGCCAGTGGTAGTTGATGTCGGCATGCTCGGGCACGGTCGCCCCGGGCGCCAGACGCATCAACCTCGACCGCCCCCAGACCACCCCGAAGCCGGCGAGCACCTGACGCAGATAGGGCGTCTGCTGCAGCCAGGCTGTAGGCGACATCTCGCCGTGGACCGCGTCGGTCTCTTGACCGCCGGCGCTGATCAGCCTTGCGGCGCTGTTGCCCGGCAGGTTGTCAGGGTGCGCCACCCAGGCCTCGGGGGGCAGGGCCGCGACCTCCGCCTGCAGTCGTTCGACCTCGAAGAGCACCGGGAGTTGGAAGAAGGGGCGCGACAGCCGCATGATTAGGCCCTGTAGGTGGTCAAGGCGTCGCCCAACTCGTCCCTCAGGGACGTAAGCCAGGGCGCATAGTGCTTCCACTGGGCCAGACCGTCCCGGCCAAGGGGCTGGCGCACCTGCTCTGAGCTGGGGGTGCGCACGCTGCGCTGGGTCTCGTGGAAGGACAGGCAGCCGGGCTCGAAGGGCAGGCCGCCATGGTCAAGGATGCGGCGCACCTCGCCCTCCAGATCCTCGACCACATCCTCATAACGCACCCGAAGAACCCGCCCCGGCAGAACCTCGTCCCAATGTCGCATCAGGTCGAGATAGACGCGGCAGTGGCGCGCCATGTCCCACGTCGAATAGGTGAATTCCTGATTGGTCGTGCCGAACAGCTGCTTGAGATTGCTGAAGCAGCAGGCCATCGGCTCTCGCCGCACATCGATGATCTTCGCCTGCGGCAGGATCAGATGAATGAGCCCTATGTGCCAGAAATTATTGGGCATCTTGTCAATGAAGTAAGGCCGGCCCAACCGGCGATAGGTGGCGGTCTCCGTCAGGAACCGCGCCCCGAGGGCTCTGGCCTGGTCTGCAGTCAGCTCCAGCAGCGCCTCAGGAGTCTGGGGCAGGCGGCAGTCGGGGTCTCGACCGCACAGCTCGGCGGCGTAGCGGTCGATCTCGGTCAGCTCCTGCGTGCCCTCGACCTCGCTGTGCGAGGCCAGGATCTGCTCGACCAGGGTGGAGCCAGACCGGGGCAGACCTACGACAAAGATGGGGGCCGAATCGGACGCGCCCCAGCTGCGCCGCTCAGCGAAGACCTCGGCGGTGAACACCTGCTTGAGCCGAAGCGTGCAGGCCTCGGCGATATCGGGGCGATAGCGGTTGGCGGTCCGTCTTAGGGCCGCGCCCTTCTCATAGCAGCGCCAGGAGGACTCGTAGTCCTCCCGATCCTCGAGCGCCTTGCCAAGGGCATAGTTGAGATAGACGAGGTCCATCTCCTGAACCTCGGGCTGCGCGGCGGCGGCGCGCATGCTGGCGACCTCCTCGCCGCTGAACTGGTAAGTCTTGAGATTGGCGAGGCTGAACCAGGCCACACCATGTCCTGGCCGGGCCGCCAGGGACGCGCGATAGGCCGCGATGGCCTCCGCGCGCCGGCCCACCACTTTCAGCGCGTTGGCCAGCCAGAGATGGAGGTCCGCCGCCTCACCTCTCGACCGGCATCCGTCCGCCAGCAGCCGCCCATAGATGTCGATCACCGGCTCATGGTCCCCCAGGCCCACGCAGGCGGCGGCGTACTGTTTGAGGTAGTCGCGATTGGTCGGGTCATGGCGCAGCAGAAGCTCAGCCTGCTGGCGGGCCATCTCGTGTTTCTGCTGCTGCAAGAGGACCAGGGCGTAGTCCAGGCGCGCCTCGTGATAGTCCGGCGCCTGGGCGAGCAGCGCCCCCAGCCTGGCCTCGGCCTTGTCCGGCTCATGGCGGTCCAGGTGGATCCGCGCCAACAGGCGTTGGGCGCCTGAGTTGTCGACGGGCTGCCGAAGATAGGCCTGGAGCACCGCTTCGGCTTCGGCGAGATCGCCGTCGGCATAGAGGCTGTTGGCCGCCACCACCTCTGGCGGAAGCTGGCGCAGCATCGCCAGTTGCTGGGCGGCGCCCGCCGCGCGCGCCGGGTCGCCCAGGAGGCGGTAGAGTTGCTGCAGCATGTCCCAACTCGCCGGCAAGGTCGGGTTCAGGCGCACCGCCGCCTGAAGCGCCTCCACCGCCGCGGCGGCGTCTCGCTCAAGGACATGGCAATGACCGCGCTCCTGATAGAGGCGGCTGAACCGGGGGTGCTGAGCCTGGAGTTGCGCCAGCAGGGCCAGGGCCTCTGGAATCCGCTGGGCCTGGCGAAGGTCGCGGGCGGCCAGCAACAGGGCGTCGCGATCGGCGCCGCGGTCATGGGCGTCAGCAGCGGCCGTCATCCTACAGCGCCCTCATTGAGCAGGGGCGCAAGCCACGGCGGTTCGGGCTGGTCGAGGTCGTAGTACTCGAAGATCAGATGAATGCGGTCGTCGGCGCCATTGTTGCGCACCCAGTGGCGGCCCAGATTGTTCACCTCGACCGCCTGGCCCTCGGGGAAATGGTGTTCCTCCCCCCCGAAGAAACTGACCACCCCGGCGTTGGTCGTCAGCGGGACGTGGATCTTGTGGGGCCAGCGGGCCGCCGGATTGGCGTCCACATGGGGATGGATCACCCCGCCTGGCGCCATCCGCGCGAACATCACCCGGGGAAAGGCCCCGCGCTCATAGCCGTACGCCGCCACCGCCTGGTCCATCACCGGCGCCAGCAGCCCTCGCCAGCGGGCATAGGCCGGGCGGTCATGGGATCTGCGCCAGTCGCGGGGATCGTCGATGAAGCGGAAGACGATGTGTCGGGTCTCATCCAGGACGCCGAACTTGTTAGGCTTGCTGCGGTTCTCCAACGCCCAGACCTCTTCGGGGATCTGCGAGAGGGCCTGGCGCAGGGGGCCGATCTCGACCGGGCCCAGATGCCGGACCCCCGCCGTCTTGCGCGGATTGGCCGGCAGGGTGAGGGCGCCTCTCATCGCAGGCCCTCAAAGTCATAGCCGAAAAGGTCGAGATCCTGGACGTAGCGAGCGGCGACGGCGTCAACCAGCGCTGGATCGTAGTACCGCCGATAGTCGGCGCGCCGGCTGCCATTGACCCGGTCCAGGGGGCGAGAGGGAATGCCGATGCGCGCGCAGATCGCATCATAGGACCCCTGCATGTCCTCCACGCGACCGACCATGTCGGTCAGAAGGCTTCGGCCGTCCTCATCGACCAGCAGCGAGGCCTGCGGCTGGAACAGGACGTGGTCCTCCGGCGGGGCGCCGAACAGGAAGTGGCGCATCATGTCCTGCGGCCGGCGCTGGAACAGGTCGCCGCCGCGCAGCATGAAGGCGCAGTAGGACACAAAGCGATCAAAGGGGTTTCGCACGAAGGCGAATTTCACATAGGCGCCGAAGGCGGCCTCCCCCAGGTGAGGGCGGACCTGCCGCAGTGACAGATGGCCGTGGCGTATCCCCGCCAGCTCCTCCCACGGAAAGCGCCGGTCGACGAAGAGTCCGACCTGTTCAAGGTCGCCCTCGCCCATCTGCTCACGCAGAGCCTGGCGCACCGCATGGGTGCCGGTCTTGGGCACCGCGGCGAAGATGAACTGATGGCGGTGGGAAACGATCATGGGACTTGGCTCAGAGCGAAGACGCCCGCCTCCTTTCGGAGACGGGCGCTCGGTCTAGCGGGCGGTCATGTCAGAAATTGTAGTTGATCCCGAGCATGTAGGTCGTGCCGCTCTGGTTCTGGTTGTAGAGGTAGCGGTTCTGCCCCCAGAACTGGGTGTCCTTCTCATTGGTCAGATTGACCGCATCGAAGGTGACCTGGAGGTTGTCGGCCACGTTGTAGAAGGCCGCGGCGTCCACATAGGTGCCGCCTTCAAACCCGCGCGTGCTGGCGCTCATCAGGTTGGCGTTGCGGCCCGTGTACCACTTGTCGCGGTGGTTCAGGGACGTCCGCGCCCCCCAACGCTCGGTCTCATAGAAGACGGTGGCGTTGTAGCTGGACTTCGAGATGCCAGTGAGCGCCTCGTCGGCGTCCACATAGGTAAAGTTGGCGACAACCCCCAGACCGTCAAAAGGCGCCGGCAGGAAGGAGAGCTGGCTCTGAGCGGCTAGCTCAAGGCCGGTCAGCTTCTTTGTCCCGGCGATATTGGTCGGCATGGAGAACTCCGACACGATCGTGCTGGCGGTCGCTCCGGGGATCGAGGTGAACGGGATGCCGGTTTCGCTGAAGGGGATGTTCTCCAGCAGGTCAGAGCCGATGAAGTTCTCGATATCCTTGTGGAACAGGGCGGCTGACAGCAGGCCCGACTGACCGAAGTAGTATTCCACGGCGAAGTCGAGGGTGAGGTCCTTATACGGCTTGAGGTTGGGATTGCCCCGCGAGGCCGTGATCTCACCGGAGTCGGCATCTTGGAAGGCCTTGCCCTTGGCGGCCATCGACCCCAGCCCCGGACGATTGAGGTTCTGGGTGGCGGAGAAGCGCACCAGAACATCCGGCGTCAGTTCCAACACGGTGTTCAAGGCCGGCAGGACGCCTTCATAGCTGCCCTCGACGTCGGCCGTGCCCAGATAGGCATAGCTGTCGCCCTGGATCCAGCCGACGCTGCGGGTGTCGGTGCTATAGCCGCGAAGGCCGACATTGCCCCGGAACCGCTTGCCGAACAGCTCGCTGTCCCAGTCCGCCTGCACGAAGCCCGAGAAGGTCTCCTCGGTGGTCTCGTAGACGTTCTCGATGTCCTGCAGCGCGCCGCCGGTCCCGTCGATATTGGGCTCCAGACGATGGTATTCGTTATACTTGGCGAAGGCCTTGGCGTAGTCGCCGATCAGCCACGAGCCGAACTCATTTGTGAAGACCGAGCTCACATCGCCGACGGACGTGCCCCGCATCTTCGAACGCGTTCCATTGACGTTGTCATCATAGAACAGGTCGATGCCCTGCTGCCGGAACTTGTGGTAGGCCGCGCCGGCGCGCAGCGTCCAGACATCCGAAAGCTCATAGCGGCCGTTCAGCTCGGCCTCGTGGAGCTCCGATTCATTGTTGAAGGCCCGATAATAGAAGGAGTCCATCGCATAGCTGTTCGGGTCCGTGGAATCCCAGCCCGGCGTGCTGAATGACGCCGAACGGCCGTCCGAACCGTAGTTGGCCACCTGGTTGCCCTTGGCGCGCATGTAGAGCTTGTCGTCATAGGGGGTGTCGTAGGTCGACTTTTCCCACCCCACGTGACCATCCAGGGTGAGGCGGTCGGAAAGGCCCCACTCGCCGTTCAACACCACCTGGTTGAAGCGGTTCTCATTGAGCGACCGGCGATTCTCGCTGCCGAAAGTCGTGCCGGTGACATCGGTCATCGTCACATAGTTGTCCGCGTCCCAGGCCAGGTTGTTGATGGTCGAGGCCGTCTGGAACTGGGCTGGCCAGACCCCGCCCGCAGGCGTGTCGAAGGACACCGAGCCCGACGACGCCAAGGGCCGGGTCGCCAGATGCAACTCGTCGCGGCGGGTGGAGAATTCACCGCGCAGCACGTCGAGGGTCAGCTCCATATTGTCCATGGGGCGCCATTGAACCGCCGCCGTCAGGCCAAGGCGTTCCTGCTTGGCGTTCCAGGATGAGATCCGGTTGCCGTCCGCGAAGTGGAGGTCGCCAGACAGGAACTTGGCCTGCTGGGCGGCGCTCAGCCGCGAGATGTTGAGCCCCCGGCCGACCAGCGTTTGCATGGTTGCGGCGCTGGGCTTGGTGTAGTTGTAGGTGTTGTGGCCCTGCTCGGTGGTCTCGCGCTCACTATAGGCGACCGAGAGGGCGACGCCGAACCGGTCGTCCCAGTTGTGGCTGAACAGAGCCGCAATGCGCGGCTGAGCGTCCTCAGTATACTCATTAGTGCCGAGTTTGAGCGAAACCGCGCCCTTGCTTCCCGGTTCATAGTCGAACGGCTTGCCGGTGAACAGGCCGACCGTGCCGGCCATGCCGCCCTCTTTCTGCGCCGCCTGGAAGGTCTTTTCCACCTCCACGCGCGAGAACAGCTCAGAGGCGAAGATGTTGAAATCGAACGCCCGATCCCGGGAGCGCTGGCCGCGGCTGTCCTGGGCGGAGTCGACATTGCCCAGCACTTCCATGCCATTCAGCTGAACGCGGGCGAAGTCAGGCCCAAGACCCCGCAGGGAGATCCGCCGGCCCTCACCGGCCTCGCGGGTGATCTGGACGCCGGGCAGGCGTTGCAGCGATTCCGCGAGATTGAGATCCGGGAACTTGGCCATGTCCGCGGCGACGATGGCGTCCACCTGGATCACCGAGGCCTGCTTGATGTCGCGCGCCTCACCCAGAGATTTGCGATAGCCGGTGACGACCAGCTCATCGACCTCGTTGGCGCCGGCCTCTTGCGCGAGAACTGCGGATCCTGCGCTGGCGACCATGACCGAGACGGTGGCGAGCAAGAGCGTCTTCAGGCTTGGGCAAGCGCCCCGAGCCGCGTGTCGCTTAAACATGAGTTATCCCCCGACGAACTGGCATGATTCAAATGCCAGGGCTCGCGACGCTCCACGCCGCCGCCCCAGACCGCGATGGGCTTAGGCGCGGACCGTTGCAGTCGTGTGACGGTTTGAGGGAGTTATGTTGAAACGTGTGGTTTCGTGTGGGCTTATGAAACCTGTCGGGCATGATCATGGGGCGACCCGGCATGTTACGTGGAATTTTGTGGTTGTCTGTGGGATTTTGGGCTGATAGCCAGACCCCATGCGCCGCGCGAACGCCAAGAATGTGAAGCAGTTGAGCCAGGGTCCACGGCTCGCCGAAATCCTCCGGTTGTTGGATGAGCGGGCCTTCTGGACGGTGTCGGAACTGGCCGAGCGCTTTGACGTCTCCGAGGAGACGATCCGCCGGGACGCCCGCCAACTGGAGCAGAGTGGCGTCATTCAAAAGGTCCATGGCGGCCTGTCGGCGACCAGCCACAAGATAGAAGCGCCCTATCGGACTCGCCTGAGGGAGAACGCCGCAGCTAAGCAGCGCATCGCCCGGAAGGCTGCCGAACTGGTCAGCGACGGCATGACGCTGCTGATCGATTCCGGCACCAGCTGTCATTGGCTGGCCCGCAATCTGGCCCCGCTCCGAAACCTCACCATCGTGACCAACAGCGTGGAAATCGCCCACGAGGTCCTCGGCAATCCAGGACAAAGGCTGTTGTTGGCCGGCGGGCAGATCAATCCGATCCACAACGCCGCCTTCGGGCCGGAGGCCCAGACCTTCTGTAAGCGGTTTGCGCCGGACCTCACCATCCTCTCCATGGGCGCGGTCGACGCCGCCCGGGGCTTTCTGGACTTCGACCCGGACGAGGCAGCCTTCAAGCAAAGCCTGCTGGAGCATGCGCGTCGCGTCGTGGTGCTAGCCGACCACAGCAAGTTCGCCAGGTCAGGCTTCATGCAGGTGGCGTCATTCCGCCAGGTCAAGGACCTGGTGACGGACGAGACGCCGCCGGCAGCCGTGCTGGAAGCCGCCGCGCAGACGGACACCCGCATCCATCTCGCAGACGGAGAGGCCAGCAACCCCAGGGAAAGCCGGCCAGAACTGGTCTAGTCCAGAACGCTCGCCAGTCCGGTTCGCCTTTCGCGACCGCTCAACCGATCAC
>JAHUZY010000283.1 GCA_019264505.1 Phenylobacterium sp.
GGGGGGGGGGGGGGGCGTCGCCCGCCCACCTGGGCGGCGAGCTCGGCCAGGCGACAGAAGCGATCCTCCGGCGCCAGGCTGACCAGGCGGCCGGGCCGGTCGTCCTCAACCTTGCCGGCATAGGCGTCCAGGGCCGCCTCACGGGTGGCGAAGTCGGGTCCCACGGGGCGGGTGACAAAGCTGACGGCCTGGCCGCCGGCGAGCAGGCGGGCTTCCCGTTCCCGGGCGGCGCGGCCCAGGGGGGCGGCCAGGGCGGTCTCGGCGTCGGGTGCGACCGGATAGAGAATGGCGCTCATCGGGCCATTGTCGCTCAATCGGCGGGCTCTGGGAACGGACCGCGCGTGCGACGTCCCGGTTTGGGTCCTATGTTGGCGAGTGGGTGATTCGCATCGGCGCAAGCGCCGTCGATGGAGTGATGATGAACGCGGACGAACTGATCCTGGCGGCGGCGGCTGGCGCGGTCTGCCTGGCCATTTGCGCCACGCTCTGGGCTCTGGCCCAACAGCGGCAGGGGCGAATGCGCCTGGTCGGGTTGCAGACCCGGGTCGCCGAGCTGGAAATGCGCGCCGAGGTGGCTCAGTCCTCGGCCGAGGCCTTCGATTCCGCCCTGCTGGCGGTGGAGGACGGTCGCGCCATCCTGGCGTCGGGCGAAGAGAGCCTGGCCGTCTGCGCCGCGGCCCTGGACCTGGTGGAGATCGACGCCCAGGGCCTGGTCAACGCCCTGATGCGCGCCGACCCTGACCATGCGCGGCGCCTGCGCGCCCTGTTCGAGCGGGGCGAGGCCTGCGCCTTCGAGGTGCGCGGCCCCTCTGGCGTCGTGTCAGTGGAGGGGCGCGCGGCTGGCGCGCTCGCCTGGCTGCGGCTGTCGGCGGTGATTGGCGAGGATGCCGGCCTGCCCACCGCGCCACGCTTCGCCGCCCTGCTGGACGCCCGTCCCGGTCCCGCCTGGATCGCCTCGGCCGATGGGGCGCCGGTCTGGGTGAACGCCGCCTGGCTCGCCGCCGTGGACGCCACAAGCCTGGATGAGGCCGCCGCCAAGGGTCTCACCTTCGACAAGGCCGCCGACGAGGTCGCCAGCGAAGCCGCCAATCTGGCCCAGGTGCGCGAGACCACCCGCTGGCTGACCCTCGGCGGCCGCCGCCGGGCCTTTCACATCACCGCCCGCCCCCTGGAAGGCGGCGGGGTGGGTGTCTGGGCCGAGGACGCCACCGAGACCGAGGAGATGCGCGAGGCGCTGAAGCGCCACGTGGCCGCCCACGACGAGACCCTCAACCACATCGCCGATGCGGTGGCCATTTTCGGCGCCAACAAGAAGATGATCTTCCACAATACGGCCTTCGCCGAGCTGTGGGGTCTGGAGCCGGCCTGGCTGGGGGAGCGGCCGGGCCACGGCGAACTGCTCGACCGTCTGCGCCAGCGCCGCCGCCTGCCCGAAACGGCCGACTATGTGAAGTGGCGCGCCGCCGAACTCGATCGCTACGAGGCCCTGGGCTCCAGCCCCGACGACCTGTGGAGCCTGCCAGATGGCCGGACCCTGCGGGTCGTCCGCCAGCCCCACCCCATGGGCGGGGTGCTGCTGCTGTTCTCCGACATCACCGACGAGCTGAAGCTCAAGGCCCAGTACAACGCCCTGATCCAGGTGCAGCAGGCCACCCTGGACAAGCTGAACGATGCGGTGGCCGTGTTCGGCTCTGATGGGCGGCTGCGTCTGCACAACGAGGCCTTCGAGCGGTTCTGGAACGTCACCCCGACCCAGCTCGACCTGGCCGGCGACTTCGAAGGCGTGGTCGAGCTCTGCGTGCCCCGTCTGCATGACCTGAATTTCTGGCGGGAGCTGAAGGGCCGGGTGGCCGATCCCGATCCCAGCGCCCGGGCGCCGATCTCTGGCGAGGTGAAGACGTCTGACTCCCGGATCGTGGCCTATCAGTCGCGCCCCCTGCCCGATGGCGCCACCCTGATCGCCTTCACCGACGTCACCGACGCCCGCAAGCTGGAGAGCGCGCTCGCCGACCGGTCCGCGGCGCTGGCGGACGCCGAGCGGCTGAAGCGGGATTTCGTGGGCAATGTCTCCTACGAGCTGCGCACCCCGCTCACCACCATCATCGGCTATTCCGAACTGCTGGAGCGGTCCGGCGAGAACCTGTCGGAACGGGGCCGGGGCCACGCCTCAGCCGTGCGCATGGCCGCCACCCAGCTGGCCCGCTCCATCGACGACGTGCTCGACATGGCCCAGATCGACGCCGACGAGATGGCGCTGGACCTGGAGGATGTGCGGGTCGCCGACCTGATCTCGGGCGCGGCCGGCCGCTGGGCCCGGGCCGCCGAGGAGGGCAAGATCAACCTGAAGGTCGATCATGCCGAGGGGATCGGCGTGATCCGGGCCGACGCCCACCGCCTGGGCCAGATCATGGATCACCTGATCGAGAACGCCATCCGCCAGACGCCGCCGGAAGGGACCATCTCCATCTCCGCCCGCCGGGCGCTGGGTGAGGTCAAGCTGCAGGTGAGCGACACCGGCCGCGGCATTCCATTCCACGTCCAGGCGCACATCTTCGACCGCTTCGTGGGCCGCGAACGTGGGGGACCGGGGCTGGGCCTGGCGCTGGTCAAGGCCCTGACCGAACTGCATGGGGGTTGGGTGGCTTTGGAAAGCGAACCGGGGAACGGCGCGACCTTCACC
>JAHUZY010000059.1 GCA_019264505.1 Phenylobacterium sp.
GAGGTAATCGACGCCCCGCTGCGAGTTGCGGCCGCCACGGTGGGCGACGGTCTGGATGACGACGGCGCCCTGGCGCCTGGCAGCCTCATGGCCTGGCTGGAGCCTCGGAGGTGAGCGAGACGGAGCTTGAGGCCTTCGCGACCGAGGCCGGCGTTCTCATCGAATGGGAAGACATCCATGGGGCGCCACGGCGCACGCCCCCTGAAACCCTGCGCGCCGTTCTGGCGGCCCTCGGCCTGCCCGCCGCCACAGCCGATGAGCTGCGCGACAGCCGCCAGCGGCTCCGCGCGGCCCCGCCTGCGGACTTCATCACCGTCGAGGTCGGAGCGCCCTTCCAGCCGCTGGGCGGCCCCTGCGGCCCGTCGGCGACCCTGAGGCTGGAGGATGGCGGGCGTCTCGACCTCTCCCTGGATCCGGCCACGGGGTTCACCCACCGGGGCGTGGAGACGCCGGGCTATCACCAGCTTCAGATCGGCGACCGGACCATCACGGTGGCGGCGGCCCCGCCGCGCGCCTTTGGTCTGGAAGATCTGTCGCCGGCGCGCCGCCTCTGGGGTCTCGCCGTGCAGCTCTACGGCCTGCGCGGGCGCGAGGCTCGCCCCTTTGGCGATTTCGGCCACCTGGCGACCTTCGCCACCGCCCTTGGCGAGCACGGGGGCGCGGCCCTGGCCATCAGTCCGGTGCACGCCCTGTTCGCCGCCGACCCGGACCGGTTTAGCCCCTATGCGCCCTCGAGCCGGCTGTTCCTCAATGGCCTCTATGCCGATCCAGCCGCCGTGCTGGGTCCCGAGCTCGGCGACCTGGGGCTCCAGTCGGGCGGGGACGAGCTGATCGACTGGGCGCAGGCCATTCCGGCGCGAATGGCGGCCCTGCGCCAGGTCCACGCCCGCTTCAAGACCGCCGCGCCCGAAGACCTGCGGGCCGATCTGCAGCGGTTTGAGGCCGAGGGCGGCGATGACCTGCAAGGTCACGCCCGGTTCGAGGCGATCCACGGGGTCTTCTTCGCCCGGGACGGCGCCCGCGGCTGGCCCGACTGGCCAGAGGAGATGCACGACGCCGCGAGCCCCGCCGTAGCCGCCTTCGCCGCCGAGCACGCCGACGATGTCGCCTTCCACATCTTCGTCCAGTGGCTCGCCGACCGCAGTCTGGCCCGCGCCCAGCAGGCGGCCCGGGCCGCGGGCATGCCCGTGGGCCTGATCACCGATGTGGCGGTCGGCATGGATCCCGGCGGCAGCCACGCCTGGTCGCGGCCGCAGGACCTGTTGGGCGGCCTCAACATCGGCGCCCCGCCGGACGCCTTTCAGGCCAAGGGCCAGGACTGGGGGGTCACCACATTCTCGCCCCGGGCCCTGGCGGAGAGCGGCTATGCAGGCTTCCTGGCCACCCTGCGTTCAGCCATGCGCCATGCAGGCGGGGTGAGGATCGACCACATTCTGGGCCTGCGCCGGCTCTGGGTCGTCCCCCATGGGGCAGGCCCCACCGAGGGCGCCTACCTCACCTATCCCATGCAGGACCTGATGCGGCTGATCGCTCTGGAATCTCATCGCCATGAGGTCCTGGTGGTCGGCGAAGACCTGGGCACGGTGCCGGCCGGCCTGCGTGAAGCCCTGGACGCAGGCGGGGTGCGGGGCATGCAGGTCCTGCTGTTCGAACAGGACCCGTCCGGCGCGTTCAAGCCGCCGGAGCAGTGGTCGCCGCGGGCCTGCGCCATGACCACCACCCACGATCTGCCGCCCATCGCCGGCTGGTGGCGGGGCGGCGACCTCGACTGGCGCCTCCGGCTGCAGCCTGACCTGGCCGCCGATGAAGCCGCCACGCAGCGATCAGAGCGCGCCGCTCAGCGGGCCGCGCTATGGGCCGCCTTCTGCGAGGCCGGCACGACCAGGGGCGCCCCGCCAGCGGTCGAGGCCATAGACGCCGTGGTCGACGCCGCCGTCAGCTTCCTGGCCAGGACCACCTCCGAACTCGCCATCCTGCCGATTGAGGATCTGATGGGCCTGGAGGCCCAGCCCAACCTGCCCGGCACCACCACCGAACACCCCAACTGGCGCAGGCGACTGCCGGGTCCGACCGAGGCGCGCCTGGATGCCCCTGAGGTCGCCCACCGCATCGCCCGCCTCAACGACGAACGGCCCAGATGACCCCCACGGCGACCTATCGGCTGCAATTCCACGCCGACTTCACCTTTGCCGACGGCGCCGCCCTGGCGGGCTATCTGCGCGACCTGGGCGTCAGCCACGTCTACGCCTCGCCCATCGCCGTGGCCCGCGCCGGCTCCACCCACGGCTATGACGTGGTCGATCCCACCGCCATCAATCCCGCCCTGGGGGGCGAGGACGGGTTTCGCAAGATGGTGGCGACGCTCAGGTCTCAGGGGCTGGGCGTCATCCTCGACATCGTGCCCAACCACCTGGCTGTCGGCGGGTCGGAGAACGCCTGGTGGCTGGACGTGCTGGAAAAGGGCGAGGCCAGCGCCTGCGCCGAGGTGTTCGACATCGACTGGCGGCCCCAGGACCCCGCCCTGCAAGGCAAGGTCCTGGCCCCCTTCCTGGGCGCCCCCTATGGCGAGGCGCTGGCGGAGGGCGACATCCGCCTGGAGGCCGGGCCTGACGGATCGGTTTGGGCTATGGCCTATGACCACCACCGGTTCCCGATCCGCGAGGCCGATCGGGCCGAGGTCCTCGCGCTCGGTCTTGGGGCCTATGACCCGGCCACGGAGCCGGGCCGCGCGCGCCTGCACGACCTGCTGGAGCGTCAGGCCTATCGCCTGGCCTGGTGGCAGAGCGCGGGCGACGAGATCAACTGGCGGCGCTTCTTCGACATCACTGAACTGGCCGGGGTCAGGGTGGAGGATCCGACCGTCTTCGACCGACTCCACGCCCTGCCCCTGCGCCTCTATGGCGAAGGGCTGATCGATGGCCTGCGCATCGACCACATCGACGGCCTGGCCGATCCGTCCGGCTACCTCACCCGCCTGCGGGCCGAACTGGCCGCCCTTGAGAAGGCCCGCCCCACGGGTGTTCCCGACGGTCCGGCCTATCTGGTGGTGGAGAAGATCCTCGCCCCTGGCGAGAGGCTGCAAGCCGCGTGGCCCTGCGACGGCGCCACGGGCTACGAGTTCATGGACAGTGTCTCGGCCCTGCTGCACGACCCCGCCGGCGCCGAGCGGCTCACCAGCCTGTGGGAGGACGTCAGCGGCCGCCCCGGCGCCTATGCCGATGAGGAACATGCGGCCCGCCGCGAAATCCTCACCCACGGCTTCGCTGGCCAGGTTGAGGCCGTCGCCGGCGCCTTCCACGACTTGGCCCGCAGCGCGCTGCCCACCGCGACCTCACCCAAGGCTCCCTACGGCGGGCGATCATCGAACTGCTCACCGGCTTCGCCGCCTACAGGCTCTATGGCGACGGTGGCCCCCTGTCCGAGGACGACCGCGGCCGGCTGGCCGAGGCCCTGACCAAGGCGCGCATCGGTCTCGCGCCGGCCGACCAGCCCGCGCTGGATCAGCTTGAGGCCTGGTTGAGCGGCGATGGCCCAGGTGAGCCTGGGGCCCGCAGCCGCGCCCTGCGGCGGTTTCACCAGTTGAGCGCCCCCGTGGCCGCCAAGTCGGCGGAGGACACCGCCTTCTACCGGCACCTGCGTCTGCTCTCGCGCAACGAGGTCGGCTCATATCCCGGGCGCCTGGCCCTGGAGGCGGCGGATTTCCACGCCGAGAACCTCGCCCGGGCGGCCGACTGTCCCGGCGCCATGCTGACCACGGCGACCCACGACCACAAGCGGGGGGAAGATGTCCGCGCCCGCCTGGCGGTGCTCAGCGAGCGCCCCGAGCTCTGGGCCGACCGGGTCCGAAGCTGGCTGTCGCACATCCCGCCTCAGATGGCCCGCGCCGACGCCTATCAGATGCACCAGACCCTGGTCGGCGCCCTGCCCCTCGACCTGAACATCGACGACCAAGAGGGCGTGAAAGCCTTCGAAGCCCGTGTGGCGGGCTGGTTCGTCAAGGCGCTGCGGGAGGGCAAGCTCCGGTCATCCTGGGCGGTTCCTGATGAGGCCTATGAGGCGCTCTGCCTCGCCCATCTTGGCCAGTGTCTGGCCGACCGCGCCTTTCGCGCCTCGCTCTTTGGGCTGGTCGCGGAGATCGCGCCGGCCGGGGCAATGAAGGGGCTCGCCCAGGCGCTCCTGCGATGCGCCAGCCCTGGCATGCCCGACACCTATCAGGGCGCCGAACTCTGGGACTTCAGCCTGGTCGATCCGGACAATCGCCGGCCCGTCGACTTCCCCCGACGCCAGGCCTTGCTGGCCGCCTCCTCGCCGGAGAGCGACCTCGCCGACTGGCGCTCCGGGGCAGTCAAGCAGCAGGTCATCGCCAGGTCCTTGGGCCTGCGCAAAGACCGGCCGGCGCTGTTCGTCCAGGGCGACTACGTCCCCCTGCGGATCGAGGGGGCCCGCAAGGACAATCTCATCGCCTTCGCCCGCCGGGCCGGGAGCGAAACCCTGATCGCTGCGGCCGTGATCCACTGTCCGGCTGACGCCCTGGCCTCTGGCCTGCCGCGGCCCGACGCGGCGTGGTGGGAGGACACCGCCGTGCTCACGGACGGTACGACGTCGGAGCGCCTCTTTGATCATCTTGGTCACCGGACGCATGCGGGCGGCCCGCGGCCCGCGGCCGAGCTGTTTGAAACTCTGCCCGTCGCCCTCATGGTCCGGGCCTAGTCCCG
>JAHUZY010000116.1 GCA_019264505.1 Phenylobacterium sp.
GCCCAGGCCCTGGTGGGCCATCACGACTTCACCACCTTCCGGGACCTGCAGTGTCAGGCCAAGTCGCCGATGAAGACCCTGGACGTGGCCAGCGTGCGCCGTGAGGGGGATGAAGTGGTGCTGGAGTTCGCCTCCCGCTCCTTCCTGCATCGGCAGGTCCGCTCCATGACCGGCACCCTGGCCGAGGTCGGGCTGGGGCGCTGGAGCGCCGCCGATGTGAGCCAGGCCCTGGCGGCCCGCGATCGCCGCGCCTGCGGTCCCGTGGCGCCGGCCACAGGCCTCTATCTGGTGGGGGTGCGCTACGAGGCCGAGCCGAACCGCGCGAAGTAGCGGGCGATCAGGCGCTCATAGACCGCCTGCAGGTCGCGGATCTCAGCCACGGGCGCTCGCTCGTCCACCGCATGCATGGTCTTGCCGACCAGGCCCAGCTCCACCACAGGGCAGAGAGCGCGGATGAAGCGGGCGTCGGACGTGCCGCCGGTGGTGGACAGCTCTGGATCGCGTCCGGCCACGTCCCGGACGGCGGCGGCGACCAGATCGGTGAAGTCTCCGGGTTCTGTGAGGAAGGCCTCGCCGCTGATGGACGGGGTGACGCGCACGACGCCGTCGAAGCCCTCGGCCCCCGCCTGGGCCACGCCCTCGATCCAGGCGGCGAGGTCTGCGCCCCGGTGGCCGGGATTGAAGCGGATGTTCACCCGGGCCTTGGCCTGGGCGGGAATGACATTGGTGGCGGCGTTACCCACGTCCACCGTGGTGATCTCGAGATTGGAGGGCTGGAAGCCCGTATAGCCCTCGTCCAGCACATGGGCGTCGAGTGCGGCCAGGATGCGCACCAGCACCGGCACGGGGTTGGCCGCCCGGTGGGGATAGGCCACATGGCCCTGTCGTCCCTCTACGACAATCTCGGCGTTGATCGAGCCGCGGCGGCCGATCTTGATCATGTCCCCGAAGGTCTCGGCGCTGGTGGGCTCGCCCACCACGCAGTGGTCGACGATCTCGCCCTCGGCCATCAGCGCCTCAACGACCTTCTTGGTGCCGTCGATGGCGATCCCTTCCTCGTCGCCGGTGATCAGGAAGGACAGGGAGCCGGTGACTTCGCCCCGGGCCAGGCTGGCGGCGGCCGCGGCGGCGAAGGCGGCGAGCGCGCTCTTCATGTCCACCGCGCCCCGGCCGATCAGGATGTCGTCGACGATCTTGGCGGCGAAGGCGTCATGGCTCCAGGCGCCGGCGTCGCCGACCGGCACCACGTCGGTGTGGCCCGCAAAGCAGAGGTTCGGCCGCGCCGTCCCCCAGCGGGCATAGAGGTTCTCGATCTCCCCGAACCGCATCCGACGGCAGGTAAAGCCCAGCTTGGCGAGTTCGGTCTGCAGCACGTCCATGGCGCCGGCGTCGGCCGGGGTGACGGAGGGGCGGCGGATCAGGTCCTGGGTCAGGCGGACGGGGTCGAGGCTGCTCATGATCAAGCAGTTAGCCTCCGCCGTGGCTGGGGGCAATGGCGGGGCGCGCGCAGGCCGCGCCCAGGCTGGGCTGCTTAATGGCAAGTAATCATCTCAGTCTAGGGATGCCAAATATTTCCATGAGCCTGCGCATATGTTGGTCTGTCTCCAGTAAGTGGAGCCAACAAATGAATATAGCTGCGTTCTTTGGTCGAGGCGGCTCGGCCCCCGATCTCTCCAGGATCGATCTCGCCCTGAGGACCGTGAGGGCGCACAAGCATCAGGCCCCGCCCAAGCCTTTCGGCCGACGCGCGTTCCGACCCGATATCGCCGGTGGCGACCGGCTTTACTTCAATGTCCGCTCCCTGGGCGTGCAGGGGCGCGATCATGTGCTGCAATACGCCTTCGCCGACGATCGGGGGAATGTGGTGATGAGCGCCTTCGTGCGGGCGGCGGCGCCGGGCGCCCTGATGCTGGCGACGCCGCCGGGCGATCTGGCCACCGAACCCCTGGACGAGGCCAGGTTCAATGACATCGCCGCGCGGATCTGCGCCGGGGCCACGCTGGTGGCCTATCAGAGGGTGTTGCAGGGCGGGCTTCTGCCCCAGGGCGCTGCGGGTTCGGCGGCCAGTATCGACTGCGCCTGGCGGCGGTTCCAGCAGACGGCGCGCCGGCTTGGCCTGGCTGCGCCGACCCGGTCGCCGGTCACCCTGCAGGACGCCCTGGCCCTGGCCCGATTGCCGCCCCTGGTATCGGAGGACGCGGCCATGCGGGCCTTGTCCATCAGGGCGCTCTGGCGCTGGATGGACGAGGCGGACTAGGGGCCAAATTCAGGCCCGCGGGGCGACGGCGTCGGCGAACAGAGGCTTGAGCTCGGCGAAGAAGGTTTCAAGGCCGTAGCGGTCGGCCAGGGTGAACAGGCCGTCGGCATCCCGGTGGAGATAGCCATTGGCCGCCAGCAGCAGCAGCTTGCGCCGGGCGCTCTCCCGGGGAATGCCGGTGATTTCCGACAGGCTCAACGCATTCAGCCCCCGCGACTGGCGGGGCGCGCCGGCCTCGCCATTGATGCTGTCAGCCAGTTCGGAGAGCAGGAAGGTCAGATAGAGGACGTACTGGTCCAGGTCCCCATCGAACCGCGCTCGGGTGCGGATCAGGACCGACGAGAATTGCCCGCTCCATCGATAGAACAGGCGCTGCATGTCCAGCTCAGGCGGCGCCGGACGCTTGTCGGACCATCCCCTGGGTTCAGGCGCGACAATGGGCAGAACTTCTCCACCCTCTTCTCGTACAGGCCCCGCTCGGCCAGAGGTTAACGAAAACATAACATTCGCTCCCACAGTCGGTATCGTTACAAAATCAACGACAAGTTGTCGCTTTTTGGGCGAGGCGAAAGGCAGCTGTATTCAGATTTCCGTGTTGTCTTAAGGGTTAGACTTTCTTAACCAAGAATAAACGCATCGCCGCTTCCTGCAGGCACCCTAGTCTACTCGCCCATAACGGGAAACAAGGCCCGCGCTCAAAATGAGCGGACAGCCGTTCGCGCGGCGTCGCGCCGGGATTGCGTGCAGGGGGTGACGCAGAAGGCGGCGAAAGCCGCCCCGGGAGGCGGGTGTCAGTCGCGCAGGAGTTCGTTGACGCTGGTCTTCGACCGGGTCTGGGCGTCCACGGTCTTGACGATCACCGCGCAATAGAGCGAGGGGCCGACGCCGTGCGGATCGGGCAGGGAGCCCGGCACCACCACCGAATAGGCCGGCACCTCGCCGCGATAGGTCTGGCCGGTCTTGCGATCGACGATCTTGGTCGAGGCGGTGATGAACACGCCCATGGACAGGACCGCGCCCTCGCGCACGATGACGCCCTCGGCCACCTCCGAGCGGGCCCCGATGAAGCAGCCGTCCTCGACGATGGTGGGATTGGCCTGCAGGGGCTCCAGAACGCCGCCGATGCCGGCGCCGCCCGAGATGTGGACGCCCTTGCCGATCTGGGCGCAGGAGCCGACCGTGGCCCAGGTGTCGACCATGGTGCCCTCGCCCACATAGGCGCCGATGTTCACGAAGGACGGCATCAGGACGACGTTCTTGCCGATGTAGGACCCGCGACGGACCACCGCGCCCGGCACGGCGCGGAAGCCGGCCTCCTGGAACTGGGGCGCGTCCCAGCCGTCAAACTTGGTGGGCACCTTGTCCCAGTAGGGGCCGGGCGGGCCGGCATGCATGACGCTGTTGGGGTTCAGGCGGAAGGACAGCAGGATGGCCTGCTTGGCCCACTGGCGGACCTCCCACTGGCCGTCCTCGGCCCGCTCGGCCACCCGCAGGCGGCCCTCGTCCAGCAGGCGCAGGGTCTCGTCCACCGCGGTGCGGACCGGACCCTTGGTGGCCGTGGAGATCCCGTCGCGGGCCTCCCAGGCGGCTTCGATCTCGGTCTTCAGGTCGTCGAAGGTCAGAGCGGTCATCGGCGGGTCTCCCTGAGGCGTGCGGTCGCCAGGAACGGCGCCAGCTTTTCGGTGCGATGGTGGACGAAGGGGGCGGGCGAAGCGGCCGCATGGGCGCCGACCAGCACGGTGGTCATGCCCAGGTCTGCGGCTGGGGCCAGATTGCGCTCGGAGTCCTCGAAGAAGGCCGTGGCGTCGGGCGTCATGCCATGGGCGTCGAGCATGGCGGTGAAGGCCGCCGGGTCCGGCTTGGGTCGAAATCCGAAGGAGTCGATATGGAAGACGTCGTCGAACAGGTGGTGCAGGCCGAGGTGTGAGAGCACCCGCTCGGCATGGATGGCGTCGGCGTTGGTGAAGATCAGCCGCCGCCCGGGCAGGCGTTCCAGCGCCTCCAGCAGATGGGCGTCGTGGGCCAGGACCTGCAGGGAGAGGTCATGGAACAGGGCGTGGAAATCAGCCGGGTCCACCCCGTGGTGGAGCATCAGACCCCGCAGGGTCAGGCCGTGCTCCTCCAGATAGCGCTTTTGCAGGGCATAGGCCTGGTCGGTGGGAAGGCCGGTGACCTTGGCCACGAAGGTCGTCATCCGGCCTTCCACCTCGCCCATGAAGCCGGACTCGGCCGGATAGAGGGTGTTGTCGAGGTCGAAGAGCCAGGTGTCGATGTGGGCGAGGTCGGCGGTCATGCTGCGGGTCAGGCCGAGATCAGCGTGCCGGCGCCGTGCTCGGAGAACAGCTCCACCAGCATGGCGTGGGGCCGCCGGCCATCCAGGATCACAACGGCCTGGACCCCGGACTCCACCGCATTGATGGCGGTCTCCAGCTTGGGGATCATGCCGCCGGTGGCGACGCCTGAGGCGATCGCCTCCCGGGCCTGGGCCAGGTTCATCTCCCGGATCAGCTCGCCATTGGCGTCGAGCACCCCGCGCACGTCTGTCAGCAGCAGCATGCGCTTGGCCCGCAGGGCGCCGGCCAGGGCGCCGGCCACGGTGTCGGCGTTGATGTTGTAGGTCTCGCCGTCCTTGGAGACGCCAATGGGGGCGATCACCGGGACATAGTCCTCATCGGCGTAGATCAGGGCCTCGATCAGCTTGGGATCGATCTTGGTGGGTTCGCCCACAAAGCCCAGGTCGACGGCCTGCTCGATCTGGCTGTCAGGGTCCTTGCGGGTGCGGACGGCCTTTTCCACCGTGATCAGCCGGGCGTCCTTGCCCGACAGGCCTACACCGCGCACGTCAGCCTCGGCGCCGGCCAGGGTGATCCAATTGGCGATTTCCTTGTTGATGGCGCCCGACAGCACCATCTCGGCGACCTCCATGGTGGCGGCGTCAGTCACCCGCAGGCCATCCACGAAGCTCGACTTCACCCCGGCCTTGTCCAGCATACGGGAGATCTGCGGGCCGCCCCCATGGACCACCACCGGATGGACGCCCAGCATCTTCAGCAGCACAGCGTCGGCGGCGAACAGCTTGGCCACCGACTCTTCGCCCATGGCGTGGCCGCCATACTTGATGACCACGGTTTCGCGATCGTAGTGCTGGATGAAGGGCAGGGCCTCGGCCAGCGTGCGGGCGGTGGCCCAGCCTTCCTCTTCGGGGGTGTCGGTCACTTAGCGGCGGCTCCCTGATCCTGGAGCGCCCCGATAGCCGACAGCGGCCCCCGTGTCACCCGGCGCCCGGTGGTATCGGCCGATTGGGAGGCTCTAAGGCGCCACCGCGCAGGCTGCGGCGATCTCGGCCCGCAGCTCGGGCATGCCGGCGCCGGTCTCCGAAGAGGTGGCCAGCACCCGGGGGAAGGCGGCAGGGCGCTTGGCGATGGCGGCCTCGGTCTGCAGGCGCACGGCCTCGACGGCGGCCGGCCGCAGCTTGTCGGCCTTGGTCAGCACGATTTGATAGGAGACCGCGGCCCTGTCGAAGGCGTCCATGGGTTCGCTGTCCACCTCTTTCAGCCCGTGGCGGGCGTCGATCAGCAGATAGGCGCGCTTCAGGTTGGGCCTGCCGCGCAGATAGTCGCGGCCCAGGTTCTGGAACTTCTTGACCTCGCTGCGGGCCGCCCGCGCCCAGCCATAGCCGGGCAGGTCGACCAGCCGCAGACGCTCATCCAGGACGAAGAAGTTCACCTCCCGGGTGCGGCCCGGGGCGTTGGAGGCCCGCGCCAGGTGCTTATGTCCCACCAGGGCGTTGATCAGGGACGACTTGCCCACATTGGAGCGGCCAGCGAAGGCCACTTCCGGCAGGTCCGGCGCCGGCAGGCCGTCCATGGCCACGGCCCCCATCATGAACTCCGCCTTGCGGGCGAAGAGGATGCGGGCCGCCTCGAGGGCGTCTTCGTCGAACAGCGCGTCGGTGTCGCTCACTCGACGGCCTTCTTGGTTTTGAAGCGGGCGATCAGGCTGTCGATGGGGTTATCGACCTGGAACTTCCGCATGATGATGTACTGCTGGCCGATGGTCAGCACGTTGTTCCAGGTCCAGTAGATCAGCAGGCCCGCGGCGAACGGCGCCATGATGAAGGTGAACATGATCGGCATCAGCTGGAAGATGCGCTGCTGGATCGGATCGGTGGCCGGCGGGTTCATGGCCGTGGTCAGCCACATGGTGAAGCCGTAGAGCAGAGGCAGCACGCCCAGGTGCAGCGGCCCGTTCAGGAAGCCGCCGATCAGCGGGGCGGTGGCCGGATCCCAGGGGATGGCGCCGAACAGGTTGAAGATGGTCGTCGGATCCCGCGACGACAGGTCCTGGATCCAGCCATAGAAGGGCGCATGCCGCATCTCGATGGTGACGGTCAGCACCTTGTAGAGGGCGTAGAAGACCGGAATCTGCAGCAGCATGGGCAGACAGCCGGTCAGCGGGTTGATCTTCTCGGACTTGTAGAGCCCCAGAAGCTCCTGCTGCTGCTTGGCCGGGTCATCCTTGTATTTCTTGCGCAGCTCCTCGATCTGGGGCTGCACCTTCTTCATCTTGGTCAGCGACTCGTAGCTCTTGTTGGCCAGCGGGAAGAAGACCAGCTTCACAACCACGGTGAGCGCCAGGATGGCCAGGCCGACATTGCCGATGTGCTGGTAGATGAAGTGCAGGAAGCTGAACAGCGGCCGGGTCAGGAACCAGAAATTGCCCCAGTCCACCGCAGCGTCCAGGCGCGGAATGTTCAGATTGGTCTCATATGCCTTCAGCACCGGCACGGTCTTGGCGCCGGCGAAGAAGCGCGTGGTCTCGGTGATCTGGCGTCCGGCGGGAATGGTCCGCGGCTGGCCCACATAGTTGGCCTCGAAGATCTCCACGGGACCTGCGCGGGTGACGCGGAACTCGCCCTTGAGCTGCTCGTCCTGCTCGGGGATCAGGGCCGCCAGCCAGTACTTGTCGGTGATGCCGAGCCAGCCGCCTGTGGAGTTGACCTCGGGTCCGCCCTCCTTGGCCCACTTGTTGTACTTCACCAGGCGCAGCTCTTCGCCCAGCCAGCCGACCGCGCCCTCGTGGACGATCTGATTCTTGCCGAGGTCGGAGGGGATGCCCTGCCGCTGGACCGAACCGTAGGGGGCCAGCGTCACGTCGCCGGCGCCGGTATTGGCCACCGTGTCGGTGATGGTGAACATGTAGCGGTCGTCCACCGCGATCTGACGGGTGAAGGTCAGGCCCTGGCCGTTGGCGTAGCGCAGGGTCACCGGGGTCTCCGGCGTGAGCGTCGCGCCCTCCACCAGGGTCCAGCGGGTGTCAGGGGTGGGCAGGCCGGTGAGATTGGCGCCGGTCCAGCCGAACTCGGCGAACCAGGCGAACTCCGCGCCCTCGGGGCGGAGCAGCTCCACCGGGTCGGCCCCGCGATCGACGCTGACCTTGTAGTTGTTCAGGAACAGATCATCGATCCGCGCGCCGCGCAGGGCGATGGAGCCGGTCAGCGAGGGGGTGGCGACCGGGGCGCGGGCCGTGCGGGCCACGACGGTCGCCCGATCGGCCAGCTGGGCCGGGCTGGAAGGCAGGGCCGGGTCGCGGCCCACAGGATTGGTCCCAGGCGCCACGGGCGCGTCAGCTGCGGCCTGGGCGGCGGCGGCGGCCTGCTGTCGCCGGGCCGCCGGTTCGATCACCAGGAACTGGTAGACCACCAGGACGATGATCGCGCTGACCACGAAGAGGATCGTGTTGCGGGTGTTGTCATTTTGCATGGAGTCAGCGCGCTCAGGGCGAAGGAGGGGTTGCGGTCGCAGACGGACGCGCCTGCCGGTCGCTTTCGGTCGCGAGGCTTATCAGCGCGCTTTTCACATCGTCAAGCAAACGCGGCCAGGCTCGCACCGGCGCGCCGCTGCGGGCGATGATCACATAGTCGAATCCAGGGCGCGCGAAACGCGGCAACAGCTCATGGGCGGCGGCCCGCATGCGCCGTTTGGCGCGGTTCCGGACGACGGCGCCGCCGACCTTGCGGGTGGCGGTGAAGCCGACCCGGACCAGCGGGGCGTTGTCTTCGCGGTCGCGGGCCTGGACGACCACGGCACCGCGGGCGCACGAAAACGCCCGCGCAGCAGCCAGAAAGTCTGGTCGCTT
>JAHUZY010000182.1 GCA_019264505.1 Phenylobacterium sp.
GGCGAGATCGCCGCCGGCCTCGGGATCCAGCCTTGAGGCCTACTTGCCGCCCAGCGTCGCGCGCAGCATCCAGGCGTGCTTCTCGTGGGCTTCCAGGCGGTCGGTGATGATGCCAGCGCTGGCCTCGTCGTCGGCCTTCTGGGCCAGAGCCAGGGCCTCTCGGCAGGTGGCGATCACCGTCTCGTGGTCGCTGGTCAGGGCCTGCAGCATCGCCTGGGAGTCACCCTCAGGATCGCCGTCCTTGATCGAACTGAGATTGCCAAAGGCGCCATAGCCCTGCGGCGCCAGTTCGCCGAGAGCGCGGATGCGCTCGGCGACGGTGTCGATGGCCTGCCACATCTCGGTGTACTGCTCCATGAAGAGCGCGTGCAGGGAAGAGAAGTTCGGACCGCGGACGTTCCAGTGGAAGCCGTGGGTCTTGAGATAGACCGCATAGGTGTCGGCCAGCATCCGCGAAAGGGCCTGGGCGACGGCCTTGCGGTCATCGGCGTCCAGTCCGGTCTTGATCTTCTCGGCCATGAAATCAGCTCCTTGGGTGTCTTAAGGCTCAGCTTGCTATCGAACGGCTGGCCACGGCTAGGGTTCCGCCGTTCGCGGCGGCGGCGCGGGCCTCAGCCTTTGACCAGGCGCGCTCATGCAGGGCGAAGGCGATGGTCTGGAATATGGGCTCCACCATGCCGATCGCCAGGGCGGCCCGCCAATCCCGGGTCAGTACGTAGGCCACGGTGAAGGCCACGATCAGGTGCATGACGCTGTAGGTCAGGGTCTTGGCGGCGGTCTTTTTCATCGTCTCAGCCTTTCGTGGCGACGATTTGCATATAGCGTATCAATGGCGCTGCGGAAGAGTTAGTTGCAAATAATTCGCAGAAAAATAACCGCGCCAAACGGGCGACGGCTCTGCGGGCACGAAAAAGGGGCCGCCCCGGACGGAGCGGCCCCTGATCGTGTGTCGTAAAGGGCCGAGACTTAGAAGATCTCGAAGAGACCCGCCGCGCCCATGCCGCCGCCGACGCACATGGTGACGACGCCGTACTTGGCCCCGCGGCGCTTGCCCTCATACATGATGTGCGCCGTGCAGCGGGCGCCGGTCATGCCGTAGGGGTGGCCAATGGAGATGGCGCCGCCCGAGACGTTCAGCTTCTCGTTGTCGATGCCGAGCGTGTCACGGCAATAGAGCAGCTGCGAGGCGAAGGCTTCGTTCAGCTCCCAGATGTCGATGTCCTCGACCTTCAGGCCGTTGCGGGCCAGCAGCTTGGGAATGGCGAAGACCGGGCCGATGCCCATTTCTTCCGGACCGCAGCCGGCCACGGCCATGCCGCGATAGGCGCCGAGCGGCTCCAGGCCACGCTTCTCGGCTTCCTTGGCTTCCATCAGCACGAGCGCCGCCGCGCCGTCCGACAGCTGGCTGGCGTTGCCGGCGGTGACGAACTTGCCTTCCTGGACATAGCGGCCGCCCTTGAACACCGGCTGCAGCTTCTGCAGGTCAGCCAGCGTCGTCTGGGGACGGTTGCCCTCGTCCTGGGCGATGGTGACTTCCTTTTCCGAGGCCTGGCCGGTGGCCTTGTCGAAGACCATCATGGTGGTGGTCATCGGCACGATTTCCATGGCGAACCGGCCTTCGGCCTGGGCCTGGGCGGTGCGCTGCTGGGACTGCAGGGCGTATTCGTCCTGAGCTTCGCGGCTGATCTTGTAGCGGTCGGCGACGATCTCGGCGGTCTCGATCATCGAGGTCTGCAGTTCCGGCACGTGCTCGGCCAGCCATTCGTCCCGAGCGCGGAACAGGTTCATCTTGTCGTTCTGCACGAGCGAGATGGATTCCAGGCCAGCCCCGATGGCCATCGGCGCGCCGTCATGGGTGATGTACTTGGCGGCCGTGGCCACGGCCATCAGGCCCGACGAGCACTGGCGGTCCATGGACATGCCCGAGACGGTGTTGGGCAGGCCAGCCCGCAGGGCGGCGCTACGGCCGATGTTCTGGGCCGTCGTGCCCTGCTGGAGGGCGGCGCCCATCACCACGTCGTCGATCTCGGCCGGGTCGATCTTGGCCCGGGCCACGGCCGCGGCGATGGCGTGGCCGCCCAGGGTGGGGGCGGTGGTGTTGTTGAAGGCGCCGCGATAGGCCTTGCCGATGGGCGTCCGGGCGGCGGAGACGATGACTGCTTCACGCATGGAAATGATCCTGCTTCTCTTAGGTGTTCGGGGAGGGGCTTAGAGGTCCTTGAAGGACTTGCCTTCGGCGACGAGCTTTTCCAGCAGGGGCGAGGGCTTGAACTGGTCGCCCATCTTGGCGTGGAACTCCTGCATCTTGGCCAGCACCTTGGGCAGGCCGACATGGTCGCCGTACCACATGGGCCCACCGCGATAGACCGGCCAGCCATAGCCGTTCTGCCAGACCACATCGATGTCCGAGGGGCGGATGGCCTTGCCCTCTTCGAGGATCTTCGCGCCCTCATTGATCATCGGATAGATGCAACGCTCGAGGATCTCCTCGTCGGAGACGTCCCGCGGGTTGGCGCCGGTCTTGACGATGAAGTCCTTGATGACCTGCTCGGTCACCGGCGAGGGCTTGGCGTTGCGGGCTTCGTCATAGTCGTAATAGCCCGCGCCGGTCTTCTGGCCGCGGCGGTCCATCTCGCACAGGACGTCGCGGATGCTCTCGCCCTTGGAGCGTTCCTTGACCCAGCCGATGTCGAGGCCGGCCAGGTCACTCATGGCGAAGGGGCCCATGGGGAAGCCGAAGTCGTAGAGCACCCGGTCGATATCCCAGGGCATGGCGCCTTCCATGACCAGCTTCTGGGCCTCGCGCTGGCGCTGGCCGAGAATACGGTTGCCCACGAAGCCCGGGCAGACGCCCACCAGGACGGCGACCTTGCCGATCTTCTTGGCCAGCTTCATGGAGGTGGCGATGACCTCCTTGCTGGTGTGGTCGGCGCGGACGATCTCCAGCAGCTTCATCACATTGGCCGGCGAGAAGAAGTGCAGGCCGATGACGCTTTCCGGACGCTTGGTGACCGCGGCGATCTCGTCGATGTCCAGGCCAGAGGTGTTGGTGGCCAGGATCGCGCCGGGTTTGCAGATGGCGTCCAGCTTGGTGAAGATATCCTTCTTGATGTCCATGCGCTCGAACACCGCCTCGATGACGAGATCGACGTCGGCGAGCGACTCCATCTGGAGCGAGCCGGTGATCAGGGCGCAGCGCTCCTCCACCTGCTCCGGCGTGATGCCGCCGCGCGAGGCGGTGCGCTCGTAGTTCTTGCGGATGGTGGCCAGGCCGCGGTCGAGGGCGTCCTGCTTGACCTCGATCAGCACCACCGGGATGCCGACATTGGCGAAGTTCATGGCGATGCCGCCGCCCATGGTGCCGGCGCCGATGATGCCCACCTTGTTCACCGGGATGACCGGGGTGTCGTCGGCCACGTCGGGAATCTTCTGGGCCTGGCGCTCGGCGAAGAAGGCGTAGCGCTGGGCCGCCGACTGCGAGCCGCTCATCAATTCGAGGAACAGCTTGCGCTCGACCTCCAGCCCCTCCTCGAAGGGCAGGTTCACGGCGGCCTCGATGCAGCGGATGTTGTATTCCGGGGCCAGGAAGCCGCGGAACTTGCGCGCATTGGCCTTGCGGAAGGCGGCGAAGATCTCGGGCTTGCCCTTGGCGGCTTCCAGCTTTTCGTTCTGGTCGCGGATCTTGGCCAGCGGCCGGCCTTCGGCCACCACCTTGCGGGCGAAGGCCAGGGCGGCCTCACGAAGCTGGCCTTCCTCGACCAGCTCGTCCACCAGGCCGAGCGCCTTGGCTTCCTTGGCCGGGACGTGGCGACCAGAGGTCATCATGGCCAGAGCGGTCTCCACGCCGACCACCCGGGGCAGGCGCTGGGTGCCGCCGGCGCCGGGCAGCAGGCCGAGATTGACCTCGGGCAGACCCAGGCGGGCCGAGGGCACGGCCACGCGGTAATGGGCGCAGAGCGCCACTTCCAGACCGCCGCCCAGCGCCGTGCCATGGATGGCGGCGACGACCGGCTTGGAGGAGCCTTCGATGGCCTCCTGCACCTGCGGCAGGGAGGCGCCGGCCATGGCGCCGCCGAATTCGGTGATGTCAGCCCCGGCGATGAAGGTGCGGCCATCGCAGATCAGCACGATCGACTTGGCGGCGGCCTCGGCGTTGGCCTGGGTGAAGGCGTCGAACAGACCCTGGCGGACGGCCGCCGACAGGGCGTTCACCGGCGGCGAGTTCAGGGTGATGACGGCGACGTCGCCGTCGAGGGTCAGGTCGGTGACCGGATTGATCTGGCTCATGCGCGTCCTCAAGACATTTCCACGGGGCCGCTTCTCGGACGGGCGACCTGGCTGATTCAAACGCGTGTTATAGGCCTGACCGGAAGGGGGCGAGTCAATCGGGCTCGCCGCCGATCACCGCGTCCCTCGTCCCCTCCAGGGGCGGTGGCGCAAGGGAAACGCAAGGCACAGGAGGCGCATCATGGCGCTCGATCTCTTCACCCTCCAGGGGCGCACCGCCCTCGTCACCGGCGGCTCGCGCGGCATCGGCAAGATGATCGCCGCCGGCTTCCTGGCCCAGGGGGCCAAGGTCTATATCTCGTCGCGCAAGGCCGACGCCTGCGACGCCACCGCCGAGGAGCTGTCGCAAGGGGGCGGGACCTGCATCTCCCTGCCGCAGGACGTCTCGTCGGTCGCCGGCTGCCAGGCGCTCGCCAAGGCCCTCGAAGAGCGGGAAGACAAGCTCGACATCCTGGTGAACAACGCCGGCGCGGCCTGGGGCGCGCCCTTCGAGGAGTTCCCCGAGCACGGCTGGGACAAGGTGATCGACCTGAATCTCAAGTCCCCCTTCTTCCTGACCCAGGCCCTGCACGTGGCCCTGAAGAAGGCCGGGACCCACGATCAGCCGGCCAAGGTGATCAACATCGCCTCGATCGACGGCATCCGCCTGAACCCGCAGGACACCTATTCCTACCATGCCTCCAAGTCGGGGCTGATCTATCTGACCCGCCGGCTGGCGGCCCGGCTGATCGCCGACAACATCGTGGTCAGCGCTATTGCGCCCGGCGCCTTCGCCTCGGAGATGAACCGCACCGCCCGCGACCATGGAGATGCGGTGGCCAAGGCCATTCCCGCCCGCCGCATCGGCCGCGATGAGGATATGGCCGGCGCGGCCATCTACCTGGCCAGCCGGGCCGGCAACTATGTGGTGGGCGAAACCATCGCCGTCGACGGCGGCGTGGCCCTGGCCACGGTGGGCGCCATCGGCTGAGACGAATGACCTCGCGATCCGGCGTGCGGGCGCTTTGCGCCGGCCGCCGGGTTTCGATAGATGGAACGACCCCTTCCCCTGCGTCTCCCGGCGCAGGCGCGGGATATGGAGCCGCCATTTCCATGGCTGAACGCAACACCGCCCGGGCGACGGATCGATATGAGCGCAAGCGCGAGGATATCCTCGACGCCGCGACCCTGATCCTGAACCAGAAGGGGGTGAAGGGCCTGACCCTGAGCCTGGCGGCGGGCGCGGTGGGCCTGTCCACCACCAGCGTGACCTACTATTTCAAGCGCAAGGACGACTTGGCGGCCGCCTGCCTGATGCGCGGGGTCGACTGGCTGATCCATCTGGCCGCCAGCGCCGAAGCCGGCGACGCGCCGGCCGTGCGGCTGGAGCGGATTTTCGAGCTGCATCTGGAGCGCCTGCGGCTGACGGCCCAGGGCCTGGCGCCACCCCTTCCGGCGCTGTCGGATATCCGCGCGCTGAGCCAGCCCCGCCGCAGTGAGGTGTTCGCCGCCTATATGAAGGCCTTCCGCCGGATGCGGCAGATCTTCGAGGCCCCGGAGCTGGCGTCCCTGACGCGGGGCCGCCGGACGGCCCGGACCCACATGCTGCTGGAGCAGATCTCCTGGGCGGCCTTCTGGCTGCCCAAGTACGACCCGGAGGACTACCCCCGGATCCAGCTGCGGATGGTCGACATCCTGCTCAACGGCCTGGCGGTGGAGGGGGCGAGCTGGGAGCCCCGCCTGCCCCCCATGGCTGAACTGGCGCCCGGCGAGGGACCTGAAATGAGCCGGGACGCCTTCCTGCGGGCGGCGACGCGGCTGATCAACACCCACGGCTATCGCGGCGCCTCGGTGGACCGGATCTCGGCCGAGCTCAATGTCACCAAGGGCTCGTTCTATCACCACATCGACGCCAAGGATGATCTGGTCGTGGCGTGCTTCGAGCGCAGCTACGAGGTCATGCGGCGGGTCCAGCGCCTGGTCATGTCCAAGGACGGCGACCAGTGGACGAAGCTGGCCAGCGCCGGGGCGGCGCTCGCGGAATACCAGCTGTCGGACTACGGCCCCCTACTGCGCTCCTCGGCTCTGTCGGCCCTGCCCGAGGCCATCCGCGAGGAGATGGTGCAGCACTCCAACCGGATCTCCGACCGTTTCGCCTCGATGATCTCCGACGGCATCGCCGAGGGCTCCATCCGCCCGGTGGACCCCTTCATCGCCGCCCAGATGCTCAACGCCACCCTGAACGCCGGCGCTGAGCTCGCCTTCTGGGTGCCCGGCGTCCGCCAGAAGGCGGCGCCGGCGGTCTTTGTGCGACCCATGCTGATGGGCATTTTCCGCAGCTGAGATCTGGCC
>JAHUZY010000199.1 GCA_019264505.1 Phenylobacterium sp.
GCTGGATGTGCTCACCGACGGGGTGGCCGGGGCGCCGGCTAGCGGCGCCATCCACGAGCGCCTGGGCCAGGCCTGGGGCTGCGCCCGGGGGGATGGCGGCGCCGACCTGATCCGCAGGGCCCTGGTGCTGCTGGCCGATCACGAGCTGAACGCCTCGACCTTCGCCGCCCGGGTGGCGGCCTCCACCGGCGCGTCCCTGTCGGCGGCGGCTCTGGCGGGGCTCTCGGCCCTGTCGGGGCCGCGGCACGGGGGCGCTGGCGACGCCATGCGCGCCCTGGCCTCGGAAGCCGCGCAGCTGGGGCCGGCGGCGGCCATCGCCGCGCGGCTGGCCCAGGACCGCAGCCTGCCGGGCTTTGGCCACGCCCTCTATCCGGAAGGCGATCCGCGCGCCGAGGCCCTGCTGGCCCGGTTCGAGCCGCCGGCGGAACTGGCGGCGCTCCGGACCGCGGTAGCCGGCGCCACCGGCCAGCGGCCCAATGTGGACTTCGCCCTGGTGGCGCTGTCGGAGGTTCTGGGATTGCCGAAGGACGCGCCCTTCGCCCTGTTCGCCACAGCCCGCTGCGCCGGCTGGATCGCCCACGCCATCGAACAGGTGCAGACCGGCGGCCTGATCCGGCCGCGGGCGCGCTATGCGGGGGTGGCGCCGATATCGAGTTCCGGCGGCTCGGCGAACTGACCGCCCTTGCGGTAGCGGTAGAGATAGGAGCCCACCACCGACTCCACGGCGGTGGCCTCGACCCCCAGCTCGGCCAGCCCCGGCAGGGCCGGATTGGCCACATTGTCCACCTTTAGCTGGGCCACCTGGTCGGTGGTGAGCGGCGGGGGAATGGGGGTCAGGGCCATCAGGTTCCCCACCTGGCCGATCAGGCTGGCGACGCCGAAGGGCAGGGGCAGCAGGAACCGGCGGCGCTGGGTCTCGCTCAGCACCAGCTCCAGAAGCTGGCGGAAGGTGAGGACGGCGGGGCCGCCGAGCTCATAGGTCTGGCCCGCGCTGGCGGGATTGACCAGGCCCGCGGCCACGGCCCGGGCCACGTCGCCGACAAAGACCGGCTGGAACTTCGTCTTGCCGCCGCCGATCAGGGGCAGGGCCGGCGACAGCACGGCCATGGCGGCGAAGCGGTTGAAGAAATCATCCTCGGGCCCGAACACGATGGACGGCCGCAGGATCACCGCCTGGGGCAGGGCCTCGCGCACGGCGGCCTCGCCTTCGGCCTTGGTGCGGGCGTAGATCGAGGGGCTGCCCGCGTCCGCGCCGATGGCCGAGACCTGGACCATGCGGGCGACGCCGGCGGCCTTGGCCGCCTGCGCCACGTTGCGAGCCCCTTCGGCATGCAGGCTGGCGAACTTCTGACGGCCGCTCTCATAGAGGACGCCGACCAGGTTGACGCAGGCGCTGGCGCCGTCGAGCGCCCGGGCCACGGAATCCTTGTCGCGGATATTGGCCTGGACCACCTGGATCTGGCCCACATCGCCGAGCAGCAGGAGGTCATAGGCTCGGGCGGGCTGACGCACAGCCACCCGCACCCGATGTCCGGCCCGGGCCAGCGCCCGCACCACCTGACTTCCCACAAAGCCCGATCCGCCGAAGACGGTGACGAGATCCTGCATGGCCCGGCCCGTTGATTTGCAAACTTCCCGAGCCGCCCGGATAGACGATGCGGACCCCTGCTGCAATGCGACTTCAATTTCCGATGAAAAGGTCCGTTGACGCCCGTCTGGCTTTTCCCTAGTAGTCCCGCCTCCCGATCCGACGGACCGGGCCCAGGTGGCGGAATTGGTAGACGCGCTGGCTTCAGGTGCCAGTGGCTTAACGGCCGTGGAGGTTCGAGTCCTCTCCTGGGCACCACCCCTTTCTCAGGTCTCCGCGGGGGTGGCCGTCCTTTGCTCCCCCGCAGGACATCCCAAAGCCGCGCGGCGAGGCCCGCGCCATCTGCGGAGCAAGCGGTCTTGGCCAATCATCTTCACAAGGGCGACCTGCCGGCAGGCCTGTTCGACGGCGTCGAGTCGGTGGCGGTCGATTCCGAGACCATGGGCCTGCGCCTGGGGCGCGACCCGCTCTGTGTGGTGCAGATCTCGGCGGGCGACGGGGACGCCCATCTGGTCCAGCTGGATCGGACCACCTATGACGCGCCCAATCTGAAGGCCCTGCTGACCAATCCTGCGATCACCAAGATTTTCCACTTCGGGCGATTCGACATCGCCATGTTCCATCTCCATCTGGGGGTGATGACCGCCCCCGTCTACTGCACCAAGATCGCCTCCAAGCTGGCCCGGACCTATACCGACCGGCATGGGCTGAAGGACGTGACCCGGGAGATGGTCGGCGTCGATCTGTCCAAGGCCCAGCAGAGCTCCGACTGGGGCGCGGCCACCCTCTCCGATGACCAGGTGGCCTACGCCGCCTCCGACGTCCTGCACCTGCACGCCGTCCGCGCCCGCCTCGACGGCATGCTGGCCCGGGAGGGCCGCGATGGCCTGGCGCGGGCCTGTTTCGAGTTCCTGCCGCATCGGGCCCTGCTGGACGTGGCCGGGTGGGAAGACTCCGACATCTTCGCTCACACATGAGGCCCTGGTGAGCGCCCTGGCATATGAGGCCCGCGGGCCGGCCTCGGCCCTGGCCATGGGGCGCTGGCGACGTCGCTCGCAGCTGATTCTGCGCCTGAGGGTGGTGTTGCCGGCGATCATCGCGGTGATCGTCCTCAGCCTCGCCGGACTGGTGACCTATAACAGTCTGGCCGGCGCCACGGCCGAGCCGGAGGAGTCCGACGCGCCGATCCGGCTGGTCAATCCGCGGTTCATGGGCCGCGACGCCCAGGGCCGATCCTTCGTCATCACCGCCAACAGCGCCGTGCGCGACGAGGATGACTATCAGCGCGTCGTCCTGGACCGTCCGGCCATGGTGCTGGACGGCGAGGGGCTGAGCCCCATGCGCCTGTCGGCCCAGTCCGGCGTCTTCCACGAGGGCGACGGCCTCCTGCGGTTGCAGGGGGATGTGAGCCTGAACGACCCGGATGCGGCCTTCGACACCGGCAGCGCGGTGTTCGACACCACCACCGGCGTGCTCGAGGGCGAGGGGCTGATCACCGGCGCCGGCCCCCTTGGAGAAATCCGTGCAAAGTCCTATGGCGTGTACGACAAGGGCGAGCGCATGGTCTTCAAGGGCGGCGTGAGCGGCACCATCACTCCGAACTCGCCGCGATGATGCGAAAGAGGCGTCTTGAGATGACATTTCTCCCTCCAGCCGGCCAGCGGACGCCCCTGTCGGCCCTTATGCTGGCGGCCGCCCTGCTCGCGGCGCCGGCCGGCCCGGCGAACGCCCAGCTGGCGGCCGGCTCCAACGCGCCCGTGGACATCACCGCCGATGAGCTGGAGGTGATCAACGCCCGCTGCCTGGCCATCTGGCGCGGGTCGGCTGAAGCCCTGCAGGACAATTCCCGGTTGCGGGCTGACGTGCTGACCATCCGCTACGCCGCCGCCCGCCCGGCGCGCACGGGGGCGGAGTCTTCCTGCGGCGAGCTCCAGGGCTTGGACGCCCAGGGCTCGGTCTACTATGTGACGCCCGCCCAGCGGGTGCGGGCCAATGCGGCGGTCTATGACGCCGCCGCCGACACCATCACCATGACCGGCGACGTGGTCGCCGCCCAGGGCCAGAACGTGCTGCGCGGGGAGCGGCTGGTGATCCAGGTCTCCACCGGCCAGGCGCGCATGGAGACCAGCGCCCGTGGCGCGGGGACGCCGGGGCGGGTCCGCGGGGTCTTCTATCCCAACCAGACGCAGGGCCAGCCTGCGGCCAAGCGCTAAGGGGGCCGACCAGGTGCTCGATAAACCCCAGGCGGCCGGCGCGCAGGGCCTCGCGCCAGGCGAAGGCCTGGTGGTCGAAAATATCGGCAAGTCCTATCGCGGCCGCCCGGTGGTCAAGGGCGTCTCCCTGCGGCTGGCCCGGGGCGAAGTGGTGGGCCTGCTCGGTCCCAACGGGGCGGGCAAGACCACCTGTTTCTACATGATCACCGGCCTGATCGCCGCCGACTACGGCGCCATCTATCTGGACGGCGAGAACATCACCGCCCAGCCCATGTACCAGCGCGCCCGGATGGGTCTGGGCTATCTGCCGCAGGAGACCTCGATCTTCCGCGGCATGACGGTGGCCCAGAACGTCATGGCCGTGGTTGAGCTGCGCGAGCGTGACGGCGCCCGGGCCCGCGCCACGGTCAACCAGCTGCTGGAAGAGCTGCACATCGAGCATCTGCGCGACGCCCCGGCCATCTCGCTCTCCGGGGGCGAACGACGCCGGGTGGAGATCGCCCGGGCGCTGGCCAGCGAGCCGTCCTTCATGCTGCTGGACGAACCCTTCGCCGGCATCGATCCCCTGGCCATCGCCGACATTCGCGAGGTCATCAGCTATCTTAAGGGCCGGGGCATCGGTATTTTGATCACCGACCACAATGTCCGCGAGACCCTGGACATCATCGACCGCGCCGCGATCATCCATGCGGGCGAGCTGTTGTTCGAAGGCTCGCCGTCCGAGATCATCGACAATCCGGAAGTCCGCCGGGTCTATCTGGGCGACCGCTTCGGGGGCTGACCGCGGTCAGGCCTTGCGTCCATCGAGGCTCGCTTCGCTCACACCTCAGGATGAGGAAGGTGGGTGCGGGCGCCTCATTCCGCCCTCATCCTCTCCACCCCACCGCCGTCATCCTGGGCCTTGTGCCCGGGATCCCTCGCGCAGCTTGCGCCCGCCCTCGACAGGGACCCTCGGGACAAGCCCGAGGGTGACGAGAATCAGAGGACGAGGGCGGTCGCACAACCCCACTCCGTCAGGGTCGGACTTGATCCGACCCTCCATGAACACCGGCGAGCGGCTGTGCGCATGGACCCTCGGGACAAGCCCGAGGGTGACGGTTGCGGGGTGGCGGCTTGCGGACCTCAGAGGCCGGCCAGGGCCTGGTCCAGGTCGGCGATGATGTCGTCCACATGCTCCAGCCCCACCGACAGGCGGACCACGTCGGGCCCGGCGCCGGCGGCGATCTGGTCGCCCTCTTCCAGCTGGCGGTGGGTGGTCGAGGCCGGGTGGATGATCAGGCTGCGGGTGTCGCCGATATTGGCCAGGTGGGAGAACAGTTTCACCGCGCTCACCAGCCTGACGCCGGCGGCGTAGCCATCCTTGAGGCCGAAGGTGAAGACCGCGCCGGCGCCCTTCGGGGCGTAGCGCTTGGCCCGCTCATGGCTGGGATCGCCGGCCAAGCCCGCATAGGAGACCCAGGCGACCTTGGGGTGGGCCTTCAGCCACTCGGCGACGGTCTGGGCGTTGGCGCAGTGGCGCTCCATCCGCAGGGCCAGGGTTTCGATCCCGGTGAGGATCATGAAGGCGTTGAACGGCGAGATGGCGGGGCCCAGGTCCCGCAGGCCCAGCGCCCGGCAGGCGACGACGAAGGCGGCCGGACCAAAGGCCTCGGTGAAGACCTTGCCGTGATAGCTCGGGTTCGGGGCGCTGAGATTGGGCCAGCGGCCGCTGGTCCAGTCGAACTTGCCGCCGTCGACGATGGCCCCGCCGATGGAGTTGCCGTGTCCGCCGAGGAACTTGGTCAGGGAGTGGACGACGATGTCGGCGCCGTGGTCCAGCGGCCGGCAGAGATAGGGGGTGGCCAGCGTATTATCGACCACCAGGGGCACGCCGGCGGCATGGGCGACGTCGGCGATGCCAGCGATATCCATGACCACGCCGCCCGGATTGGCGATGGACTCGATGAAGACCGCCCGGGTCTTGTCATTGATGGCGCGGGCGAAGGCCTGCGGCTCCAGCTCCTCCACGAAGGTGACGCCCCAGCCCATGCGCTTGAAGCTCTGGCTCAGCTGGGTGATCGACCCGCCATAGAGCTTGCGCGAGGCCACGATGTTGCAGCCAGGCTCCATCAGGGTGTGGAAGACCAGCAGCTGGGCCGCATGGCCGCTGGCCACGGCAAGGGCTGCGACCCCGCCCTCCAGGGTCGCCAGACGGGCCTCCAGCACGCCCGAGGTCGGGTTGCCCAGGCGCGAATAGATGTTGCCCGCCGCCTCGAGATTGAACAGGGCCGCGGCGTGGTCGGAATCGTCGAACACGTAGGAGGTGGTCTGATAGATCGGCGTGACCCTCGCCTTGGTCACCGGATCGGGGGTGGCCCCGGCGTGAATGACCAGGGTTTCGGGGCGCAGGGGCGCAGAATCGGACATTGGCGTCTTCCCTTATGAAACTCGTGTTCTGAGGGTCTGCGCCTAGCACGCCGAGGGGCCACGCCGAAACCGCCGACCTGAATCGTCGCAGGCGCTGTCGGAGTTAACCAATCGGTGTGGGATGGCCGTCTAGCCTTGCCAGCAAGAAGCAGGCCAGGAGGGCTGAACCTTGGCGCTCAGCGCGCGACTCGAGATCCGTCAGGGGCAGGGGCTGGTCATCACCCCCCAGCTGCAGCAGGCCATCAAGCTGCTGCAGTTGTCGAACCTTGAGCTGGAGGCCTATGTCGAGGGCGAGCTTGAGCGGAACCCCTTGCTGGCCCGGGACGAGGGCGAGGCTGAGCCTGCCCCTGAGATCGCCGACGGCGTTGGCGAGGCTCGCGCCGAGGCGGCCCTGGACGAGGTGGCCGCCGGTTCGGCCCAGAGCGACCTGGACGCCGCCCATGACGACGTTTCGCCCGGCGAGCGGGCCACCGGCGACGGGAGCGAGGCTGGTGAAGCCGGCGGCGCCATCGACTGGTCAAAGGCCGGCAAGGGCGGAACCTTCGAAGGCGACGGGGACGGGCTTGACGGCCTGGCCGCCCATGAAAAGAGCCTCGCCGAATATCTGACGGACCAGGCCGCCCTGCTGGGCTTCACGCCGCCGCAGGCCGCCGTCGCCGCCGTGCTCATCGACGGGGTGGACGAGGGCGGCTATCTGCGCCTCGACCTGGCCGAGACCGCCGAGCGTCTGGGTTGCGAGCTCGCCCTGGTCGAGGG
>JAHUZY010000068.1 GCA_019264505.1 Phenylobacterium sp.
ACCTCGCGCTGTTCGACCTCGATGTCCGAGATGGCGGTCTGGAAATGGGGATCCCAGTTGACCAGCCGCTTGTCGCGATAGATCAGGCCTTCCTTGTGGAGCTGGACGAACACCTTGCGGACGGCGGCCGACAGGCCCTCGTCCAGGGTGAAGCGCTCACGGCTCCAATCGCAGGAGGCGCCCAGGCGGCGCAGCTGGTTGACGATGGTCCCGCCGGACTTGGCCTTCCACTCCCAGATCTTCTCGACGAAGGCTTCGCGGCCCATGTCGCGGCGGCTGATGTTTCCGGCCTCGGCCAGCTGGCGCTCGACGATGTTCTGGGTGGCGATGCCCGCATGGTCGGTGCCGGGCAGCCAGAGGGCGGCCTTGCCCCGCATCCGCTCGAACCGGATCAGCACGTCCTGCAGGGTGTTGTTCAGCGCATGGCCGATGTGCAGGGAGCCCGTCACATTCGGCGGCGGGATGACGATGGAGAACGGCTCGGCGTTCGGATCGTCGGTGGGGGCGAAGGCGCCCGACTGCTCCCAGGCCTCATAGAGGCGGGGCTCGGCGGTCTTGGGATCGAAGGTCTTTTCAAGCATGGCGGATCAGAGGGTCCATACAGGCCCGCGCATTTGCGCGAAAGCCGGATGCAGCGCCGAAACGAACGAACCCGCCCTGGCGGGGCGGGTTCGGCGACTCACACGCTGGAGGGCGTGAGAGACAGACTTCCTAGCGTACGCGCCCGCGGGCGATGCGCTCGACCTCTTCGCGGACCGAGGCCTCGACGATCTGCGGGAGATTGTCGTCCAGCCACTGCTTCAGCAGGGGCCGCAGCATCTCGCGGACCACGTCTTCCAGGGTGCGGTCGGAGTGGGGCATGCCGATCGCCGCCGACAGCTGACCGAAGGCCGAGGCCGCAGCGGTGGCCGCCGTCTGGCTGAGCAGGCCCTCATCATCACCACGGCTGACGGGCTCGTAGCTGGAGGGTGGCGAATAGACCGCCGATTCGGGTTCCGACGAAGCCGGGGCCGAGGTGGGGCTGTAGACGTCCAGGTCGCCGACCTGATCGACTCGCTCGGTGAGTTCGAGGGCGTCGTCTTCCGGCTCGGGCTCAGGCGCGGGCGCCTCATAGGTCGGCGCGGGTTCGGGCTCAGGCTCCGGCTCGTAGGTCGCCTCCGGCTCGGGCGCGGCGGCCTCCGCCGGCGCCTCTTCGGCCTTCGCCTCGTCCGCAGGCGCGTCGTCCTCCGAAATGATGCGGCGAATGGAGGCGAGAATCTCCTCCATCGTCGGTTCTTGGGAGGTCTGATCGGACATGGGGCGCGCCGTTTTGAATGCGGTAGGGAATCCGTGCGCCAGCCTAGGCGCGATGGAGCGATCCTGCAATTTCAGCTTTGCGACGCAAGACCGATAAGACCGCCAGGCGCCCCTATTGCGGCGCGCCGGCCGTGCTCATGGGCGCGTCCCGCGCCAGTTGCTCAGGTTGCGGCGTAAAGACGGAGTCGACGATGGCGATCGGCTCCTCCCACGGCGTCCAGCCCCAGGCGTAGCGCAGGCCCCGGGAATTGGCCGTGGCGTCGTAGATGTCGAGCTGAGGCGCGAGATTGGCCGCGTCCAGGCGTCCCACTGCCGACAGGACGGAGGCTGCGGCGACATACTCGTCCCTCCGGGCCGAGATCTGGGCCAGCTCAGCAGCGCGGAGTTCCTGTTCGGCGTTCAGCACGTCGATCGTGGTGCGCAGGCCCACCTGCTGCTCCTGACGCACGCCCTCGGCGGCGATGCGCGCGGCGCGGACCTGGACGTCGGTGGAGCCGATATTGGCCCGGGCCGCCAGAAGCTGGCTCCAGGCCTGGGTCACATTCTGCAAGGCGCTGCGGCGCGCCTGTTCGACGGTGAGCTCGCTGGCGTTCTCGCGCTCACGGGCTGCCCGCACACGGGAGTTGTTCAGGCCGCCGGTGAAGATCGGCACGGTCAGGGTCGCGCGGCCCGTCACGTTGCGGGAATAGTCCGAGGGCTCGAAGGGATCGGCCAGGCCGCTCCAGCCGACGCTGCCGGTCAAAGACAGGTTCGGCATGCGCTCGGCCCGGGCGGCGGCGACGCGGGCGGCGGCGGCCTGGGCGTTGTAGCGGGCCTGGCGAAGCTGCGGATTGTTGCGTTCCGCCGCCTCATAGGCCTGATCCACCGTGGCGGGCAGCACCGCGGTGAGCGGCGGCTCGGGCGCGAGATCACCGGGGTTCTGACCAACGATGGCGGCGTAGCCCGCCCGGCTGATCGCCAGCTGAGCTTCGGCCGAACGCATCTGCGCCTCGGCCGCCGCCAGACGGGCCTGGGCCTGGGCGACGTCTGTGCGGGTGATCTCGCCGACCTCGAACCGGGCGTCGGTCTCCTCCAGCTGGCGCGTCAGGACCTGCACATTGTCCTGACGGATTCGCAGGGCTTCCTGGTCACGGCGAACGTCCACATAGGCGACGATCACGCCCCCCAGGACTTCGGCCTCGATCCGTCGCAGGTTTTCCTGGCCGGCGAAGACATCGGCCTGCGCCGCGGAGACCGCCGCACCGACCCGGCCGCCGGTCCAGACCGGCTGGGTCAGGTTGAGCCCGGCGCTGCCGGCATTACCCTCATCGATCCCGCCAACGGAGGTTTCGGGGATGCCGTCGCCATTCAGATCGACAAGCTGACGGGGGGTGCGGGTTTCGGTGTACTGGCCTGACGCCGAGGCGCTGAGGGACGGGCGCCATCCTGACCTGGCCTGGACGATGCTCTCGTCGAGCGCCCGCAGGGAGGCCCGCTGGGCCTGCAAGGTCGGGTTGGTTTCGTAAGCCAGCGCGATAGCATCGGCCAGGGACTCGGCGGACGCAGGTCCTCCAAACGACAGGCCCGCAGTGAATACGGCGGCCAGCAAGGCTCCGCGACGGCTGATGAACATGCGTAGTCCCCGACTCAGGCCCCGATGGGACCCCGATTAAGGCAGTGTGTCTCTGCGACCTATATGGCCCGCGGTTTTCAACTCGGCCAGGGGTCGCAACCTTAAGCTTTTTTCACGCGTGGCTTTCGCACGTGTTTCAGCACGCCTCAGAAAGCAAATCCTTGCTCAGGCTCAAAACCGCCGAGGTAGCTGGGGGTCGCATCGAAGATCTCCCGCCGGGCGAGGCCCGTGGGGCTCTGGGTGTAGACCACCGCCTTGCCCACCGGGCCGATACGCTCGATCACCGCCAGCCGCCCGCCCGGCGCCAGCGCCGCGGTCCAGGCGTCGGGGGTGCGGGCCACCGCTCCCTCGCAGATGATGATGTCATAGGCGCCGGCCGTGGGCGAGGCCAGGTCGTCCCCGTCCAGACGTTCGACGGTCAGCCCTGCGTGCTCGAGCACAGCCGCGCCATAGGGGGCGGCGATAGCCAGGGCTTTCTGGCCCGGCGCGATGGCCAGGGCGTGCAGCAGCTTGGCCACGTCCCGCGGCGCCAACAGGGCGCGGCCGGGACCATAGGGGACCTCTGCGTCGGCATAGGCCAGGAAAGCCTTGCCCGGCGGCAACAGGGCTTCCCGGGGAATGACCCGCATGGCGTCCTGAACCCGGAGATCGGTCACGTCATTGGTGCGGACCTGACTGTCGACCATGTTCAGGCGGGCGGCGGAGAAGTCGACCATGTGACCTCGGGGGCGTGCAGGTGAAGCGCGCTTATAGGTCCGGCCCGGACCGGAGCGCAATCACCCCCTGCAAGAGAGATTGCCGCGGGCGGGCGGTTCTGTTAGCGATCCGCCTCCGCTGAAGACGACGGGCCCGAA
>JAHUZY010000117.1 GCA_019264505.1 Phenylobacterium sp.
CGCCGAGCTTCGACTATGACGACGCCGCCCTGCCCATGCTGTGGAAGCCCCACCGCCCGGCGCGGCCGCCGAAGTCAGAGGGCGGCAAGCGCTTCAATCTGGTCAGCGACTACAAGCCCGCCGGCGACCAGCCGCAGGCGATCAAGGAACTGGTGGCGGGTCTGGAGGGGCGAGAGCACGACCAGGTGCTGCTCGGCGTCACCGGCTCAGGGAAGACCTATACGATGGCCCAGGTCATCGCCGAGACCCAGCGCCCGGCCCTGATCCTGGCCCCCAACAAGACGCTCGCCGCCCAACTCTATTCCGAGTTCAAGGCCTTCTTCCCGGAGAACGCGGTCGAGTTCTTCGTGTCCTACTACGACTATTACCAGCCGGAGGCCTACGTCCCCCGGACCGACACCTACATCGAGAAGGACTCCTCGATTAACGAGCAGATCGACCGGATGCGCCACTCGGCGACCCGGGCGATCCTGGAGCGGGACGACGTCATCGTCGTGGCCTCGGTCTCCTGCATCTACGGTATCGGCTCGGTGGAGACCTATACGGCCATGACCTTCACCCTCGCCCCGGGTGAGCGGATCGACGAGAAGCAGCTGATGGCTGACCTCGTGGCCCTGCAGTACAAGCGCAACGATCAGGCCTTCGAGCGCGGGACCTTCCGCCGCCGGGGCGACACCATCGAGATCTTCCCCGCCCACTACGAGGATCGCGCCTGGCGGGTCAGCCTGTTCGGCGACGAGGTGGAGACCATCGTCGAGTTCGATCCCCTGACCGGCAAGAAGACCGCCGACCTGGACGGGATCAAGATCTACGCCAACAGCCACCACGTCACGCCGCGCCCGACGCTCAACCAGGCTGTGGTGCAGATCAAGGCCGAGCTCAAGGAACGGCTGGAGTGGATGGTGGCCAACGGCAAGCTGCTGGAGGCCCAGCGACTGGAGCAGCGGACCACCTTCGACATCGAGATGATCCAGGCCACCGGCTCCTGCGCCGGCATCGAGAACTACAGCCGCTATCTGTCGGGCCGCCGGCCGGGCGAGCCGCCGCCGACCTTCTTCGAATACATCCCCGAGAACGCCCTGCTGTTCGTGGACGAGAGCCACCAGGCGGTGCCGCAGATCGGCGGCATGTATCGCGGGGACTATCGGCGCAAGTTCACCCTGGCCGAGTACGGCTTCCGCCTGCCTTCCTGCCTGGATAACCGCCCGCTCAAGTTTGAGGAGTGGGACGCCATGCGGCCCGACACGGTGCATGTGTCGGCCACGCCTGGCGCCTGGGAGATGGAGCGCACGGGCGGCGTCTTCGTCGAGCAGGTGATCCGCCCCACCGGCCTGATCGACCCCCCGGTGGAGGTGCGACCGGTCTCCAAGGACGGTTTCTCCCAGGTGGACGACGTCATCGACGAGGTGCGCCAGACCATCGCCCAGGGCTATCGCGGCCTAATCACGGTCCTGACCAAGAAGATGGCCGAGGATCTGACCGAGTACATGCACGAGCAGGGCCTGAAGGTCCGCTACATGCACTCCGACATCGACACCATCGAGCGCATCGAGATCATCCGTGATCTTCGGCTTGGGGTCTTCGACGTGCTGGTGGGCATCAACCTGCTGCGCGAGGGCCTGGATATTCCCGAGGTCGGGCTGGTGGCCATCCTGGACGCCGACAAGGAAGGCTTCCTGCGTTCGGAGACCTCGCTGATCCAGACCATCGGCCGGGCGGCCCGGAACATCGACGGCCGCGTCATCCTCTATGCCGACAGGATCACCGGCTCCATGGAGCGCGCCATGGCCGAGACCCAGCGCCGTCGGGAGCGCCAGGAGGAATACAACGCCCTTCACGGCATCACGCCCGAGAGCGTGAAGAGCCAGATCAAGGAAATCCTCGCCAGCGCCTATGAGAAGGACCGTCCCCTGGTCCGCACGGAGCTGGCCGAGGAGGCCAAGCCCTTCATGGGCGACAACTTCAAGGCCACCCTGCGCGACCTGGAAGGCCGCATGCGCCAGGCCGCCGCCGACCTGGAGTTCGAGACCGCCGCCCGCCTGCGCGACGAGATCAAGCGCCTGAAGCTGATGGACCTGGAATTCGCCAACGAAGCCCTGACCGGCGAAGGCGAAACCGTCGACCGCTCAGCGGTCTAGGGGGTGAAGGCCGAGGCCCGGGCGGAGGCCCAGGAGCGGTTCCGGAAGGGGCGGCTGTAGGGGGTCAACCGTGGCCGAAAAGCCCCACATGACCGTCCAGCGACGGCGGGGGCGGAACTTCCGGCTTCGCCATTCGTAGATGTGACTGATCAGGGGCTGGTCTTGGCGAGGTTTCATTCGGACCTGCCGCAGCTCCGCCAACATCAGGATGGGTGATTATGACACCGTCTTTCAGCGTAGCGGGCGCCGACGGCAAGGTCGTCGCCCTGGACCGGACGAAGCCTGAAACCGCCGTGGCCGAGCGCGTGCGCCGGCTGCAGTCGGAGGCCCGTAGTCTGGTGGGTGAACATGTGCGCGCCCTCGAAGCGGCGCTGGGCGAGGTGGAGCGGCTGAGCGCCGAGATCGCCGGCGGCGGCGAGCTCTATCCCCCCGGGGTTCGCGAGATCGCCCGGCGCCTGACCGAGGACGCCGAGGTCAAGGCCCAGGCCCTGGAAGCCATCATGGCCCGCAACTGACACCGCTGCGGGCGGAGCCCATCAGTCCTCGTGCGGCGCCTTGCGTCGCAGTGGGGCGATCGCCGCCCCGCCCTGCGGCCCCACGGGACTGAGGGCCGGATTGGTCTCGATGTCCCGGCGGCGAGCATCGCCGTCTGTGCCAGGCTCCCGGAGCGGCTGGGCCGTCTCGTCCTTTCGATCGCCGGTCACGTCACCAGGTCCCGGTAGTCGGGGCTGCGGCGCAGCCAGGCCGCGGCATAGCCGCAGATGGGGGTGATCTTCAGGCCGCGGTCCTTGGCGTCCTGGGCCAGGGCCTTCATCAGCCGGCCGGCCGCGCCGGTGCCGCGCAGAGCCACGGGGCTCTCCACATGATCGATATAGAGGCGCTCGCCCTGGAGCCGGTAGTCGGCCCAGGAGGTCTGGCCCTGCTCGTCCATCTCATAGCGGGACGCGGCGCTGTTGTTTCGGAGTTCGCTCATCATGCCCTTCGCAACGGACGGATTGCGGGTTTTGATCCCGGCCAAGGCTGGGACATGATGATCGCGTCCGCGGCGTCAGGCCAGGGCTTAGGATGAAGGAGCGCGACGATGCGCAGGCTTTCCATGACCGCCGCCCTCGGGCTCTGCCTGCTCGCCGTGAGCGCCTGTAACCGCAACGAGGCCGGCGACGGCGCCGAGGCGCCGGCCGCGGCGGCCGACGGGGCGCCGACGCCCCTGCCCGGCCCGCCTGGCACGCCCGCCGCCCCCACCCGCAGGGCGGGCCTGTGGGAGCAACGGCTGTCCACCGAGGGCATCGTCCAGGTGACCCGCATCTGTATCGACGACACCCTGGACGAACGTCTGAGCTGGTGGGGCCAGCAGGCCACCGATGAATCCTGCGAGAAAAATCTGGTGACCCGCCGCACGGACGGCAGCTGGCAGTTCTCGTCGGTCTGCGACATGGGGACCGGCGGCAAGACCACCACCTCGGGCGTGGCCAGCGGCGACTTCGCGACCCGCTATGTGATCACGGGCGAGAGCTCGACCGTGGGGGCCGAGGCGCCGCAGATGAACGGGACCCGCAGCGTCAATATCGAGGCCGTGTGGCAGGGCGCCTGTCCCGAGGGCTTCCGCCCCGGCGACATGGAGCTGCCCGGCGGCATGCGGGTGAACCTGCTGGATATGGCCGGGGCGGCCGAGGCCAACTAGGCCCGGCTGGGTCTAAGCCAGACGGGCGACGGCGAAGTCGGCCAGGTCTTCCAGGGCCGTGCGCCCGTCGCCGGCCGGGAAGACGGCCAGGGCGGCCTTGGCGCTGGCGGCGTAGCCGGCGGCGGCTGAGAGGGTGGCCTCCAGGGCGCCGCTGTCGCCCACCAGCCGGCGGGCCCGCTCGAAATCGGCCTCGGTCTGCTCGCGGGCGTCGACGGTGCGCATCCAGAAGTCCCGCTCGGTCGCGCCGGTGTGCTTGATGGCCAGGATCAGCGGCAGGGTCGCCTTGCCCTCCCGGAAGTCGTCGCCGGGATTCTTGCCCAGGGTCTCGCTGGCCCCGGAATAGTCCAGGGCGTCGTCCACCAGCTGGAAGGCCAGGCCCAGGTCCTGGCCGAAGCGGCGCAGGCCACGGCACTGTTCGGGGCTGGCGCCGGCGCAGACGCCGCCCGCCTCGGCCGCGGCGGCGAACAGCTCGGCGGTCTTGGCCTTGATGATCTCCAGATAGACCGCCTCGTCCAGGTCCAGGTCGTGGGCGCGGGTGAGCTGCAGCACCTCACCCTCGGCGATCACCCGGCTGGCCCGGGCCAGGATCTCCAGGGCCGACATGGAGCCGGTCTCGACCATCAGTTCGAAGGCGCGTGCAAACAGGAAGTCGCCCACCAGCACGCTGGACGGCGCGCCCCAGATGAGGTGGGCGGCCACCTTGCCCCGGCGCAGCTCGGAGGAGTCCACCACGTCGTCATGCAGCAGAGTGGCGGTGTGGATGAACTCCACCGCCGCGGCCAGCTTGCGGCAGCCGTCGTCCTGGGCGCCGGCCAGTCTGGCGGCGGCGACGGTGAGCAGGGGGCGCAGGCGCTTGGCCGAGCCGCCGATCAGGTGTTCTGCCAGGGCCGGAATCACAGAAACCGGGCTCTGCATCCGGTCGCGGATCAGGCTGTCGACGCCGGCCATGTCCGAGCGGGCGAGCTTGAGCAGGTGATCGAGGCTGACCGGCTTGGCCCTGGTGTCTGCGGCGGCGGCGTCCACGACGAAATACTCCAGATGGGGCGGCCGTTTGCGGGGCCGCCGTTGCGTCCGGACAATGGTCACGCGATAGGGGGCGGTCAAGGCGCGCCCGCGCTTCTGGAGCCGCTGATGTCCGAGCCGTCACACGTCCCGGTGGAGCCGCCGACGGAGAACCGCCTTCTTGGGGGCCGCATCGTCCTGCGCCAGCCGGCGCGGGGCTACCGGGCCGGGCTGGACGCGGCCCTGCTGGCGGCGGCCTGCGACGCCCGTCCAGGCGACCGGGTGATCGAGGCCGGATGCGGGGCCGGCGGCGCCCTGCTGGCGGCCGCAGCCCGGCGGCCCGGCGCGGTCTTCACCGGGGTTGAGCGGGATGCGGACGCGCTGGCTTTGGCGCAGGGCAATGTGGCGCTGAACGGCATGACGGCGCAGGTGAGCGTCC
>JAHUZY010000161.1 GCA_019264505.1 Phenylobacterium sp.
GATGAAAAGACAACATAAACCTTCTCGCTTGTGACGACGGAGCACGCGCGTAAGCGCGTCGAGTCGTCAGGCGCGAGGCGGTCGCGTCAATGCGAAATGCAGGTCAGATGCAGGGACAGTCGCTCGCTCAGCGGCGTGCTCGGCTCGGGCTTCCCTTACCATGAGGTCGCCCGCATTCTGCGACGGCACAAACGGGCCGTTGTGGTGGCAGTGTCCGTGGATGCAGACGTCTGCCCCGTCAGATCCTAGCTGGTGGTCGTGCGGAGCGCTCATCGTCTGTCCGGCGACGGCAGGCGCTACCGCAGCCGCCGAACTCAGGCCAATGTCATTCCCGCAGATGATTGCATCGACGCCCGGTCCCAGCGACAGGACAGCGACGAGGAGGACGGCCGCTAGCCACCTTACTCCTCCCGTCCATGTAGAACGACTCGTCATCTCAGGCCCTATACGCGGTTCGAACTGTGCTGGGAATGCGTTACAAATTCACGTGTATGGGCCGCCTCGCGACCGTCTTTTTGCCGACGGAAGGGGACCGCAGCACCCGCCGGCGGCGGGCAAAGAGGTGGAAGAGCTCGACATGCTCGTAGTTTGCTTCCTCTAGTGGCTAGAGGATCAAGCGCTTTTTGCATGCCATGGTCCAGCGTGCGGCGGGAATCAGGCCGGAAGCGCTGGCCAGCCTACCCGCGCACGCGAACGACAGAGCCTGAGCGCGGCCTTTGTATCCTCTAGTCGTTTAGAGGAGCGTCCGGCTATGCTTGCGCCCTGAGCGGAGGACACAATGCCGACCATCACTATTGGCAAGCTCGCCAAGGCGGCGGACGTGAAAGTCCCCACAATTCGCTTTTATGAGCAGATCGGCTTGCTGCCCGTGGCGCCGCGAACGGAGAATGATCGTCGCCTCTACGATGAGGCGTCGGTGCGGCGGTTGGCATTCATCAAGCACGCGCGCCAGCTCGGCTTCCCCATAGACGCGATTCGAACCCTCCTCGATCTTTCCGACCATCCAGAACGGCCGTGCGAGTCCGCCAACACTCTGGCCCGAGAGCAGCTCTCGGCGGTGGAAACCAAGATCGTACAGCTGAAAGCGCTCCGGTCCGAGCTCCGTCGGATGGTCGCTTCCGGTTGTGACGGAAGCGCTGGCGATTGCCGCGTGATCGAGGCCCTGGCCGGCCCGGAGCTGCTGGGCGACGTTTCTGCGCGCGGCGGAGAGTCCAATTTATAGACTGGTCTTGATGGTGCTTGCGCTCCGCAGCCTCGTCGGAATCGGGCCCTGATCCTCGTCGGGGAAATCCACCAGCAAGTCCTTGGCAGTGTTTCGGATCGGAGTGGTGTTGGTCCAGCAAGCCCGAGATCTACTCGAAGCGCGACAAGTGCGGATCTACTTCGGCGCGGTCGCGGCTGCGGCGACTCTAGGGTTGTTATTTCCTGCCATGGCGACTCTCGATCTGGCGATTAATCCGGCGCTCGCCTTCATGCTCTTCGTCACCTTCCTGCAGGTGCCGCTCGCCGACCTCGGGCGCGCGTTCACGCGCTGGCGCTTCATGGCGCCGCTGCTCGCGGCCAATTTCCTGGCGATTCCGCTCCTGGTCGGGGCGCTGTCTCAGTTTCTCCCGGTTGACCCGCTGATCCGGCTGGGCGTGCTCTTGGTGCTGCTCACGCCTTGCATCGACTATGTCGTGACCTTCGCGCATCTCGGCCGGGCTGACGCAAAGCTCCTGCTGGCCGCCACGCCGGCGCTGCTACTTCTCCAGATGGCGCTGCTGCCGGTCTATCTGGCCCTCCTTCTGGGTGAGGAAGCGGCCCGGCTTGTGCAGATCAGCCCGTTCCTCCACGCGTTCGTCTGGCTCATCGCCGCGCCGCTGGCGCTTGCCGGGTTCGTGCAGCTCTGGGCGGGCCGGACCGCGAGCGGCGTCAGAGCAGCATCCGTTCTCGGCGTTCTCCCTGTGCCGGCGACAGCGCTCGTGCTTTTCGTGGTCGTCGCCGCCGTCGTGCCGCAGCTCGGGCTGGCCCGCGCTGCGGTGCTCACCGTCGTGCCATTCTACGTCGCGTTCGCGCTCCTGGCCCCTATCGTGGGGTGGTGGGTCGCAAGGCTTGCCGGGCTCCAGGGCGGTGAGGCGCGGGGCGTCGCATTCAGCGCGGCCACGCGCAACTCGCTGGTGGTGCTCCCGCTTGCGCTCGCAGTGCCCGATGCGGTCCCTGTGCTGCCGGCGATCATCGTTGCTCAAACGCTCGTCGAGCTCGTGAGCGAGCTTGTCTATGTCCGCGCGATCCCGCGGCTGGGAAAGGCTGCTCCAGCCTGAAGCCAGTCGTTTTGCTTCTGATCCGGCTCAGCAAATCTGCCAGAATCCTACTTCAAGAATCTGCGGCTTTTCGGCCCGGCGATGAGCCGGGTCTCGCGCTGGCCCTCGCCGGCTGCTTTGGGGTTTGGCTGAAAACGCCCGACGAGCTGGCCAGCTGACCACAGTTCAACCCAAACTCCCAAGCGCTGGGCTTCGCCGGCGGCGAGCACCATCGGATCTTCCTCTGCGACGACCGGGATCACCTGCCCGATCGACCCGTCCGCCTTGAGCACGTAAAGCTCGTGGGACCGGCGGCGCACGGTCACCGTCGATGCTCGCCGGGGTGCGGAGCGCTCCGAAGCGCGCCCTCTGAACAC
>JAHUZY010000223.1 GCA_019264505.1 Phenylobacterium sp.
GTATCCGGAAGCTCCTCGTGTACGGTCTCGGGGGCGCCGACCTGTTTGAGCACGAGGCGAGGCTTGTCAGCCAGGCCGGAGACGGTCGCGTTCAGCACCGCCATCTCCGCGTCGTCCATGTCGTGGACGGCGCACTTCAGACTGGAGGACCCGGCATTGATGGAGAGGATCACTGACGGCATGGCATACTCCATGGCGGGCAGAACTGCGGTCGATCGAATGTCCGTCAGGCGGCGTCTCGACGCTCATACGCCGTTCGAGGCTGTGCGTCAGCGCGCCGACGTGTTGGCGTCGATCCGCCATAGCGAATACCTGTTCAAGCGCCCCGAGCCTGGCTACGAGGTCGAACTCGATATTTTCAGGAAGACCAGGTAGGCGCCAAGTTGCAGGCATCCGGCTAGGACGAGCCGTCCCGGCGCTCTCGGCTGAAAGTGCATGACAAAGATGACTCAGCACAATCCGGTTCGCGTCGCGATCAACGGCTACGGCGTTATTGGCAAGCGCGTCGCGTCCGCCGTGCGTGCGCAGACCGACATGAGGCTCGCCGGTGTAGTGGACATTGCCGCGGACTGGCGGCTGCGCCCGCTCGAAGAGCAGGGAGTCGACCTATACGCCGCCACGCCCGAGCATGTCGCCCCGATGCGGGCGGCAGGCTTGCGCATTGCCGGCACGATGGATGCACTTCTCGGCAAGGCCGATGTGGTTGTCGACTGCACACCCAAGCGCATCGCCGCCAAGAACGCAGAGATCTATCGAGCGAGCGGGCTCAAATTCATCGTGCATGGCGGGGAGAAGCATGACGTCACGGGACATTCCTTCGTCGCCGAGGTCTCGTTCCATAGCGCGATGGGCCGGCCGGCGACACGGGTGGTGTCCTGCAATACGACCTCGATCGTGCGCACCCTGACGGCGCTCAAGCGCACAGGCCTCTTGAAACGCGCGCGCGGCACGCTGCTGCGACGGGCCACCGATCCGTGGGAAAGCCACCTGGGCGGCATCATGAATACGCTTGTGCCCGAACCTGACATCCCCAGCCATCAGGGGCCGGACGCCCAAAGCGTGGATCCGGAGCTCGACGTTATAACAATGGCGGTAAAAGTGCCGCAGACGCTAGCGCATCTCCACTATTGGTCGGTTCAGTTGACTCGGCGTGCAAGCAAGGAAGAGGTGCTGAGCGCTTTTCGGGCCTCGTCCCGGATCGCATTGATCCGAACTGGCGATGGCCTCGCCGCGATTAACACGGTCAAGGAGCTGATGGCCGACCTCGGTCGCCCACACGACAACCTCTATGAGGTGGCGTTGTGGGAGGACATGCTCAAGGTCGAAGAGGATGAGCTCTTCTATGCCTATATGGTCGACAATCAGGCCATCGTCATTCCCGACACAATCGACGCCATCAGAGCCCTGACAGGGCTAGCCACCAAAGCCGACGATTCGATCAGCCAAACGAATGAAGCGCTGGGCGTTCGCGGCAAGCTCTGCTGACGCGGAGCGCAGCAGGCTGAATACCTGCACAACCGCCACTTCTTCCTCGAAGGCCATCCGGAGCACCTGTTCTCGGGCGGCGCGCAGTTCCACGCGTCGAAGGCGGGGTTCGCACCAGCCGGCCCCTTCGAGTGGGAGGCCGACTGGTGCAGGATGCCGCAGACGTGTCTGTTCCGGCACACGGGTGCTCAGCTGACGCCGTTCCGGGTCCGCTCCACACCTCGTGGCGGTCAGTGGCGGATCACAGGGCAGCGTTGAAGGCCGCGGACTGGTTGGCCAGGCCGGAATGGCCCGCGTCGCCATCGCCATGGCGCCTGCGGATCTCGGGGCGTCGCGGCAGGCCCGCCGGCGACCACGCGCATTATCGTCGCGATGATGCCGAGCAGATGTTGCAGTCTGCGTAGCAACGGGTTCCCTGGCCACAGGATGCGCGCCCTGGGATCGACGCTCGAGAGTACGCGTATGCGGACTACAGTGCGCCCGATCCAACCGCCCCGAGGAGATCAACCTCCGTTCGCGGCACCGGGGATTGTAGCGCGGCCGTGCGTCTGGAATGAGGATAACGGGAGGCCGCGCATGGACGATCGAGGACACGATGTTGAGGACGCCGACGCGGTGCTGAACCGGCAATGCTTTTGCGTCACCCTCGAGCGGGACGCCCTGCGCACGGCCATCCGGGCCCAAGCGGGCGATCCGGATCTGGCGGACGCCTTGCTGGCGGCTCGGCCGCATCTGTTCTCCGACTCGCCGGTGTTCCTCTCGACGCGAGACCTGGCGGCCATGCTGGAGGTGGTCGCGGCGATCGAGGCTGCGGCTGCGGCTCCGGCCTATCAGCAGGCGGTGCTAACATGGGCGCCGGAGATCGCCCGGCACGACCCCGGCCCTCGCGGCGCGTTCATGGGCTACGACTTCCATCTCGGCGCCGGGGGGCCGCGGCTCATCGAGGTCAACACCAACGCCGGAGGCGCCTTCCTGAACGCGCTCCTCGCCCGGGCGCAGAGCGCCTGCTGCGGGGAGGCGCGGGAAGCGCTTCCTGTCGCCGGCGCCTTTGACGACGCCGTCTGGG
>JAHUZY010000246.1 GCA_019264505.1 Phenylobacterium sp.
CCCCATGCCCTATCAGCCCCCCGTCCGCGACCACCTCTTCCTGCTGCGCGATGTCCTGCAGATCGAGCGCTATGGGGATCTGCCGGGCTTCTCCGAAGCCTCCATGGACCTGGTCGCGCAGATCATCGAGGAGGGCGCCAAGTTCACGGGCGAGGTTCTGGCGCCGCTCAACGCCATCGGCGACAAGCAGGGCTGCACCTGGCATCCCGACAATACCGTGACCACGCCCGAGGGCTTCAAGGCCGCCTATAAGGGCCTGGTGGAAGGCGGCTGGCCGGCCATCGGGGCCGACAAGGCCTATGGCGGCCAGGGCCTGGCCCATGTGGTCAACCTGTCCTTCTCGGAGATGTCGTCCTCGGCCAACATGGCGTTCTCCATGTATCCGGGCCTGACCCACGGGGCCTATTCGGCCATCCACACCGGCGGCTCCCAGGACCAGAAGGACCTCTATCTGCCCAAGCTCGCCTCTGGCGAATGGTGCGGCACCATGAACCTGACCGAGCCCCATTGCGGCACCGATCTTGGCCTGCTGCGCACCAAGGCGGTCCCGCAGGCCGACGGCTCCTATCGCATCACCGGCCAGAAAATCTGGATCTCCGGCGGCGAGCACGACATGGCCGACAACATCGTCCATCTGGTCCTGGCGAGGATCGAGGGCGCGCCGGCCGGCACCCGCGGCATCAGCCTGTTCATCGTGCCCAAGTTCATTCCGGACGCCGAAGGCAAGCCCGGCGCGCGCAACACCGTCTTCTGCGCCGGCCTGGAAGAGAAGATGGGCATCCACGGCAACGCCACCTGCGTCATCCAGCATGAGGAGTCGGTGGGCTGGCTCGTCGGCGAGGAGAACCAGGGCCTGCGCCTGATGTTCGTGATGATGAACGAGGCCCGCATCGGCGTGGGTCTGCAGGGCGTCGCCCAGGCGGAAGCCGCCTATCAGGCCGCAGCCGCCTTCGCCAAGGACCGGCTGCAGGGCCGTTCACTGACGGGCCCGAAGAACCCCGACGGCCCCGCCGATCCGATCATCGTCCATCCCGACGTGCGCCGCATGTTGATGGACTCCAAGGCCGTCATCGAGGCCGGCCGCGCCTTCCTGTTCTGGACCGCCCTGCACGGGGACCTGGCCCATGGCAGCCCCGACGAGGCCGTCCGTCAGAAGGGGTCGGACTACATGGCCCTGATGACCCCGGTGGTGAAGGGCTTCCTCACCGACCGCGGCTTCAAGGTCTGTTCCGACGCCATGCAGGTGCATGGCGGCTCCGGCTTCACCGAGCACTTCCCGGCCAGCCAGTACATGCGCGATTGCCGCATCGCGCTGATCTATGAGGGCACCAACGGCGTCCAGGCCCTGGACCTGGTGGGCCGCAAGCTCGCCGCCGAGGGCGGACGCGGGGTCATGGGCTTCTTCGCCGAGATCGACGCCTATGTGGGCGCCCATGAGAATGATCCGGCCCTAGCCCCGATCATCGAGGGCCTGTCCCACGCCAAGGAAGAGCTGCAGGACGCCACCATGTGGCTGATGGCCAATGGCCTGGCTAATCCCGACCATGCCGGCGCAGCCTCCACCGACTACATGCACCTCTTCGGGCTGACGGCGCTCGCCTATATGTGGGCCATGATGGCCAAGGCCGCCCAGGACAGGATCGCCGCCGGCGACACCGATCCCTACTATGCGACCCGCCTGACGCTCGCCCGCTACTATGTGGAGCGCATCCTGCCGGAGACCAGCGCCCATCTGACCAAGCTGAAAACCGGCGCCGACACCCTGATGAGCCTGCCGGCCGAGGCCTTCTGATGGCGACCTACCGGGCCAGCGTCACCTGGCGGCTGTCGGCGGGGGAGGACTTTCCCGCCGGCCGCTACAGCCGCGGCCACGACCTGGGCTTCGACCGGGGCACGACCGTGCCAGGCACCGCCTCGTCGCATGTTGTCGGCAACAAGTGGTCGGTAGAGGGCGCGGTCGATCCCGAGCAGATGCTGGTGGCCTCCCTGTCATCCTGCCACATGCTGACCTTCCTGCACCGGGCGCGGCTGGCGGGCTTCGCCGTGGCGTCCTATGCCGACGCCGCTGAAGGCGTGATGAGCGAGATCAGCCCGGGCCGACAGGCGGTGACCAAGGTCACCCTGCATCCCGCCATCGAATGGGTCGGCGTCGCGCCAGACGCCGAGACCCTGGCGCGCCTGCACCACGAGGCGCACGAAGAGTGCTTCATCGCCAATTCGGTGAAGACCGAGGTCGTGGTGGCCTGAGGGGCGCGACCCCAGCAAACTCCGTCACCCTCGGGCTCGACCCGAGGGTCCATGCACACAGCCCTTCGCCGGCGTTCATGGATGGTCGGGTCAAGCCCGACCATGACGGCGGGTAGAGGCGAGAGGCGAAGACTCCAACAACGCCGCCAGCCGCCCCGTCAGCGCGGCCTCGTCCTTCATCTCGCACTCCCAGACCACCTCGACCCGCCAGCCGGCCTCGATCAGGGCCGCGCCGACCGTGGCGTCTCGGGTCCGGTTGCGGGCGACCTTGCCCAGCCAGTAGTCGCGGTTGGCTTTCGGGACCCGAGCCCCTCTGGCGCAGTCGTGGCCGTGCCAGAAGCAGCCATGAGCGAAGAGCACGAGCCTGCGGCCCGGCAGGACAATGTCCGGCGAGCCAGGCAGGTCCTTGCGGTTCAGGCGATAGCGGGCGCCGAGCCTCGTCAGCAGGCGGCGCAGGGTGCGCTCCGGCGTGGTGCCGGAGCCCTTGACCTGGCGCATGACGGCCGAGCGCTTGGCCGCGTCATAGACGTCGGTCACGCCCGGCCGCTCCGCAGATCCTAGAGCCCTTCGAACAGGGCGGTGGACAGGTAGCGCTCGGCGAAGCTCGGGATGATGACGACGATGGTCTTGCCGGCCATGTCGTCCCGGCTGGCCACATGGAAGGCCGCAGTCAGGGCCGCGCCCGACGAAATCCCCACCGGAATCCCCTCTTCCCGGGCTACCCGGCGGGCCATGGCGAAGCTGTCGTCATTGGAGACCTGGACCACCTCGTCGATGACGCTGCGGTCGAGGATGGAGGGGACGAAGCCGGCGCCAATGCCCTGGATCTTGTGCGGGCCAGGCTGGCCGCCGGACAGGACCGGCGAGGCCTCAGGCTCGACCGCGATCATCTTCAGGGTGGGTTTGCGGGCCTTCAGCACCTGGCCGACGCCGGAAATGGTGCCGCCGGTGCCGACGCCGGAAATCACCGCGTCCACCTTGCCGTCGGTGTCGTTCCAGATCTCCTCAGCCGTCGAGACCCGGTGGACCAGGGGGTTGGCGCCATTGTCGAACTGCTGAGGCATGACGGCGCCCGGCGTCGCCTCGACGATCTCCCGGGCTCTCGCCACCGCGCCGGCCATGCCGCGCTCGGCGGGGGTCAGCTCGAGCTTGGCGCCCATCAGGGCCAGCATCTTGCGGCGCTCGATGGACATGCTTTCGGGCATGACCAGGGTCAGGGGATAGCCCTTGGCCGCGGCCACGAAGGCCAGCGCGATGCCGGTATTGCCGCTGGTGGGTTCGACGATGGTGGAGCCCGCCTTCAGGATCCCCTGGGCCTCCAGGGACTCGATCATCGCCACGCCGATGCGGTCCTTGACCGAGGCGATGGGATTGAAGAACTCGAGCTTGGCCAGCACCTCGCCCTTGGGCTTGAGCGCTGCGGTCAGTCGCGGCAGGCGCACCAGGGGCGTGTCCCCCATGGTGTCGATGATCGAGTTGTAAACTCGCCCCCGGCCCGCCCTGCGGAGGCCTTCGGCGTCGTAGGTCTTGTCGGAATTGGCGTCCATGGACCTGCCTTCAAAATTCGCGTGTCTAGAGCGCGTTCCGATAAGTGGGAACCGGTTATCGGGACGAAACGCGCTCAAGCCTCTGAGTGTAGAGCCTGATTCAACGATCAGACGATCCCGTCTGATCGCATCAGGCTCTGGCCCTTTGAACCCGAACTTAGGGGTTCAGGTCGCAATTGTAAGCCGGTCATTCGGCGGCGATGACCGGGCGATCGGCGCCGATCAGCGGCTGGAGCAGGTTTTCCGAAAGCCAGGCCACCACCGGAACCGCCACCCCGTCGCCGGTCACATGCAGGGCGCCATTGGCCGAGGGGGGCAGGACATAGGTCTCCGGCAGACCCATCAGCCGGGCCGACTCCCGCGGGGAGATCAGCCGTGAACGCAAGCCGCCCGCATCGCCGATCAGCAGCATCTGGCGCGACGAACCGCCGGCCGGCGTGCGCAGGCATCCGGCCAGACCATCCAGACGCACCTCGGCCCGCTGCACCCGCACGCCATTCTCTGTCCGGATCCGCCGATAGGCCGCCCCCACCGCCTGGCCCTTGGTGGCCCGCTCGGCGTCGAACCGGCGACGATGCAGGGGCGACATCTGGTCGAGCAGCACTTGCGTCTGGGCCGGCGTCCGCCAGGTCACCGCCCCGTCATCCTCCAGGAGGCTGGAGAGCTCCGTGTTGCGGGCCGGCGGGGACGGCAGCCTCCACCAGACCCAGCGCGCCGCCAGCTCGGCCGGCAGGCGGCCTTGCGCCTCGACCAGGGCGCGGCTGTGGAACGGGCTGTCGCCGATCTGAGACCCCGGCGGCGCAGACCTGGTG
>JAHUZY010000267.1 GCA_019264505.1 Phenylobacterium sp.
ACATTATTGTGGCCCTTGATCAGGTCCAGACCGCCCTCGGTGGTCACCTCTTCCCGGCGCTCAGGCACGAGGCAGGCTGCGTGCGGCAAGTGGCGGAGCGCAATGGCCTCCATCTCGGCGGTCACCGCCATCTCGAAGTTCAGGGGTCGACCCCGGCGCTTGAGAACCACGGCGAGCGCGTCGATGTCGGCGTCCGAAATGTGCCGGCGGTCCTCCCTCAGATGGGCGGTGATGCCGTCGGCGCCGGCCATGAGGGCGAGCTCAGCGGCCCGCACCGGGTCTGGATAGGCCGCGCCTCGAGCGTTCCGGATGGTCGCCACATGGTCGATATTGACCCCCAGACGCAGGAAACTCATCGGTTCAGCCTCTTGGAGCCAGGTTCTTCAGCCGGCAGGGCGGCAAGCTCCGGGGGAACTTCGTCGGGCGCGTAGGATGGGAAGTCCACCGTAGCCAGGGCCACCAGCGGCCAGCCGACATTGGCCCGGCCGCCCGAGCGGTCGACGATACAGGCGCAGCACAGGACCTGGCCGCCCGCCGCCCCGATCGGCTCGACAGCCTCGCGGAATGAGCCGCCGGTGGTGATCACATCCTCGACCACCACCACCTTGGCGCCCGGCGCGATCTTGAAGGCCCGGCGCAGCTGAAAGCGGCCGTCCTCACGTTCCACATAGATTGAGGGAACGCCCAGGGCGCGAGCGACCTCATAGCCAGGAATGATGGCGCCTACCGCAGGGGCGACGATCACGTCGGGCTTGCCGAATTGCGCGACAATCTGATCCGCCAGGGCGCGGCACAGGCGTTCTGTGCGATCGGCGTACTGGAATACGAGGTTCTTCTGGAGGAAGATGGGGCTGTGGCGGCCTGAGGCCAGGACGAAGTGGCCCTCTCGCAGGGCGCCGGCGCCGCGGAATTCCTCAAGGACGTCGTCAGTGGTCATTTGGCCGCCTCCTTGGGGCGAATTATCTGAGGCCGAACTGGATGTCACCTCCGCCCGCCAATATGGGGTTGGAGATTCGCAGGAGCCGAGCGCCCCCCATGCCCGGGATTATCACGACCGAGCGCCTGACGCTGCGCCCCGCCCAGGCCAGCGACCTTGAGGCCATGCACGAGATCCTGTCCTCGGCCCACGCCATGGCCTTCTGGTCCACCCTGCCCCACGAGACCCTGGCCGAGACCCGCCTCTGGCTGGAAGGCATGATGGCCACCCGCAACGACGACTTCATCGTCGAGACCAAGGCTGGCGAGGTGGTGGGCAAGGTGGGCTTCTGGGCCGATCCGGAAATCGGCTACATCCTGCACCCCAAGGCCCAGGGCCAGGGCTACGCCCACGAGGCGGTCTCCGCCGTGATCGACCGGGCGTTCAGGGATCGGGGTCTCAATGAGGCCACCGCCGATGTCGATCCCAACAACACAAGCTCCCGGCGGCTGCTCGAGCGGCTGGGCTTTGTGGTGGTGGGCAGCGCCAAGAAGACCTACCTGCTCGGCCACACCTGGGCCGACAGCCTCTATCTGCGCTGTACGCCGGAAACCTTCCCAGGCGCCAAGACCCCCTGGACCTGGAAGGCGCCGCAGCCGGCCTGAGACAGACCCGGCCACCTCCCCCCGACGAGTTGCGACCAGTTTGCAACTAGTGGGCCGCCAAGGCTAAGGTCGGGGCAGAGGCGTGATCGACGCCCGGTTCGACACTCGAGGAAACGGCCCATGACTCCCCCATCCCTCTCACCCCCGTCAACCGGCGGGGCAAGGCGTCTGCGCGCAGCCATGGCGCCCCTGGCCGCCGTCATCCTGGCAGGGACAGCCCAGGCGCAGGCGGCGGACCGCCCGCTGGGACAGGGTGAGGTGGAGATCCGACGCACCGCTCATGGCGTTCCGCATATCCGCGCCCTGGATCGGGAGGGCCTGGGCTTCGGCGCAGGCTATGCCTACGCCCAGGACAACATCTGTCTGATGGCCGACCAGATCGTCACCTTGAGCGGCGAGCGGGCGCTCACCTTCGGCGCCGAGGGACAGACCACCGTGTCCTTCCGTCCGATTCCCAATGTCGAGGCCGACGTCTTCTTCCGCTCGATCTTCGACATGGACGCCCTGCGGAAGGCCTTTGCGGAGGTCGATCCCCGCTATGCTGACATGGTCCGGGGCTATGTGGCGGGCTACAACCGCTATCTCAGCGACACGGGCCGCGCGGCCCTGCCGGCGCCCTGCCGCGACGCCGACTGGGTCCGGCCGATCACCCTCGACGACCTGCTGCGCCTGAACGACGAGAAGATGATCCAGGCCAGCGCCGGCGCCTGGCTGTCCTCGATCATCGCGGCCAAGCCGCCGGGCGGCGGGGTCCAGACCGCGCTCCTGGCCCCTGAGCCGGCGCAATATGCCGGTCTGGGCAGCAATGGCTGGGCATTCGGCAAGGACGCCACCGCGCAGGGCCGAGGCCTTGTCCTGGCCAATCCGCATTTCCCCTGGGCGACCACCAACCGGTTTTATCAGGTGCACCTGACCCTGCCGGGCGAACTGGATGTCATGGGCGTCACCATGGCCGGCCTGCCCGGTGTCTCCATCGGCTTCAACAAGGACGTGGCCTGGACCCACACCGTCTCCACCGACCGTCACTTCTCGCTCTTCCAGCTGGACCTGAAGCCGGGCGATCCCCTGACCTATCTGGTGGATGGCGCGCCGCTTCCGATCGAGGCCGTCGAGGTCGCGGTTCCCGTCAC
>JAHUZY010000297.1 GCA_019264505.1 Phenylobacterium sp.
CCATAGGCGCCTATGGCGGCTTCGTGATCCCCAAGCTCTTTGGAGAGTCGCTCAAGGCGACCGGCGGCCCAGAAACCGCCCTCCTGATCTTCCTGGCCTTCTATCTCAGCTGCGTCGCGGTGAACTGGGCCTTCTACGGCCGCAAGACCTCCATGCTGCACGGGCCCCAACAACCTTCAACTCTCGGAGCCGCCCAATGAGCCATACGCTCGATCGCCTGGCGTTCTTCACGCGCAAAACCGAGCTGTTTTCGAACGGCCATGGCGTGCTCAACGACGATGACCGCACCTGGGAACAGGCCTATCGGGACCGCTGGCAGCACGACAAGGTCGTTCGCTCCACGCACGGAGTGAACTGCACCGGCTCCTGTTCCTGGAAGATCTACGTCAAAGGCGGGATCGTCACCTGGGAAACCCAGCAGACCGACTATCCCCGGACCCGTCCGGAGCTGCCGAACCATGAGCCGCGCGGCTGCGCCCGCGGCGCCAGCTATAGCTGGTACCTCTATTCTGCGAACCGGGTGAAGTACCCGCTGATCCGTTCGCGCCTGCTGAAGCTGTGGCGGAAGGCCCGCGCGACGCTCAGCCCGGTGGCGGCCTGGGCGGCGATCCAGAACGATCCCGCGCAGCGCGCCTCCTATGTGACCATGCGCGGCGCCGGCGGCTTCATCCGCGCCACCTGGGACGAGGTGACGGAGATCATCGCGGCCGCCAATGCGCACACCATCAAGGCTTGGGGTCCTGATCGGATTTTCGGCTTTTCGCCGATCCCGGCCATGTCGATGGTCTCCTACGCAGCCGGCGCGCGCTACCTGCAGCTGATTGGCGGAGTCTGCGGGTCCTTTTACGACTGGTACTGCGACCTGCCGCCGGCCTCTCCCCAGACCTGGGGCGAGCAGACTGACGTCGCCGAGAGCGCGGATTGGTTCAATTCCGGCTTCATCATGCTGTGGGGCTCCAACGTCCCGCAGACGCGGACGCCTGACGCCCACTTCTACACCGAGGCCCGCTATCGGGGGGCCAAGTCGGTGGTGATCTGCCCTGACTATTCGGAGGCCTCGAAGTTCTCCGACCTCTGGCTGCCTGTTAAGCAGGGCACTGACGCGGCGCTCGGCATGGCGTTCGGCCACGTCATCCTCAAGGAGTTCCACGTTGACCGGCAGGTGCCCTACTTCCGCGAATACCTGCGCAAGTACTCCGATTTGCCCATGCTGGTCCGGCTGGTGCCGCAGGACGGGGCCTATGTGCCCGAGCGCTTGCTTCGGGCTGCGGAGTTCGACCAGGCGCTAGGCGAGACCAACAACCCCGACTGGAAGACGGTCGCGCTCGATGAGGCGACAGGCGAAGTGATCGTGCCCAATGGCTCAATCGGCTTCCGCTGGGGCGAGGACGGCAAGTGGAACCTTGAGGAGAAGGACGGCCTTGGCCGCGAGACCTCGCTGCGCCTGGGCCTGAAAGGTGTCCATGACGAGGTCGCCGCCGTGCGCTTCCCGTATTTCGGCGGGGCGGCCACCAACGGCTTCGCCATGACGGACCACCCGGACGTCCTGGTCCGCAATGTGCCGGTCAAGCGTATGAAGCTGCCGGAGGGCGAGACCCTGGTGGCCTGCGTCTATGACCTGTTCCTCGCCAATTACGGCGTCGATCAGGGCTTCGGCGGCGACCATATGCCGGCCGATTACGACGACGTGCAGCCCTATTCGCCCGCTTGGGCTGAGGCCATCACGTCGGTGCCGAAGGATCAGATTGTCGCCGTCGCCCGTGGCTTCGCCGGCAACGCTGAAAAGACCGACGGCAAGTCGATGGTGATCATCGGCGCGGCGATGAACCACTGGTTCCACATGGACATGAACTACCGCGCTGTCATCAACATGCTGGTGATGTGCGGTTGCGTCGGCCAGACCGGCGGCGGTTGGGCGCACTATGTCGGTCAAGAGAAGCTGCGGCCGCAGACGGGCTGGGCGCCGCTGGCCTTCGCCACTGACTGGGTCAAGCCGCCCCGGCAGCAGAACTCGACCTCATTCTTCTACGCCCACTCTGACCAGTGGCGCTACGAGACCGTCGAGATGAGCGAAATTCTCTCGCCCACCGCCCCCGAAGGCGTCTGGGACGGGTCGATGATCGACTTCAACGCCAAGGCCGAACGGATGGGCTGGCTGCCCTCGGCGCCGGCGCTGAAAACCAACCCGCTTGAGGTCGCAAACGCGGCGGCCGCGGCTGGCCAGGACCCCAAGGCTTATGCGCTCGCCCAACTGAAGAGCGGCGATCTTGAGATGTCCTGCATGGACCCCGACGACCCGGCCAACTGGCCGCGCAACATGTTCATCTGGCGCTCCAACCTGCTGGGTTCATCCGGCAAGGGTCACGAGTACTTCCTGAAGCACCTACTGGGCGCCAGCCACGGCGTCCAGGGCAAGGACCTTGGCGAAGACGGCCGACGCAAGCCCAATGATGTGAAGTGGCACGACGAGGCGCCGGAGGGAAAACTCGACCTCCTGGTCACCCTCGATTTCCGGATGTCGACCACGGCCGTCTACTCCGACATCGTGCTGCCGACGGCCACCTGGTACGAGAAGAACGACCTCAACACCTCCGACATGCACCCCTTCATCCACCCGCTTTCGGCGGCTGTGGACCCGGCCTGGGAGTCGAAGTCGGACTGGGAAATCTTCAAGGCGATCGCCAAGCAGTTTTCTAATGTCGCCCCAGAAGTCCTGGGCGTCGAGCAGGACGTCGTTCTCACCCCCATCCAACACGACAGCGCAGCCGAACTGGCCCAGCCGTTCGACGTCCGCGACTGGTCCAAGGGTGAGTGCGAGGCGATCCCGGGCAAGACCATGCCGCAGATCACCGTCGTTGAACGGGACTACCCGAACACCTTCAAGCGCTTCACAGCGTTGGGGCCATTGCTCAAGGCCAGCGGCAATGGCGGCAAGGGCATCGGCTGGAAGACCGAACACGAGGTCGATCTGCTGGCAGAGCTGAACGGCCAGGTCCTCGAAGAGGGCCAGACCCAGGGCATGCCGAAGATCGACACCGACATCGACGCCTGCGAGACCATCCTGATGCTGGCGCCAGAGACCAATGGCGAGGTGGCGGTCAAGGCCTGGGCGGCGCTCGAAAAGCAGACGGGCCGCGAGCACACCCATCTGGCCCTGCCCAAGGAAGACGAGAAGATCCGCTTCCGCGATCTCTTGGCCCAGCCGCGCAAGATCATCACCTCGCCGACCTGGTCCGGCATTGAGAGCGAAAAGGTCTGCTACACCGCCGGCTGGACCAACGTCCATGAACTGATCCCTTGGCGGACCCTTACCGGACGCCAGCAGCTCTACCAGGACCATGAGTGGATGCGGGCGTTCGGCGAGGCGCTCTGCGTCTATCGTCCGCCGATCGACCTGAAGACCACCCACGTCCAGGGCGCCAAGCCCAACGGCGAGACTGAGATCGTCCTGAACTTCATCACCCCCCACCAGAAGTGGGGCATCCACTCAACCTATTCCGACAACCTGATGATGCTCACCTTGAACCGCGGGGGCCCAGTCATCTGGATCTCCGAGGTCGACGCCAAGAAGGCGGGTCTGATCGACAACGACTGGGTGGAGGCTTTCAACGCCAACGGGGCTCTGACGGCCCGCGTCGTGGTGTCTCAGCGCATCCGTGAAGGCACGACCTTCATGTATCACGCCCAGGAAAAGATCGTGAACACGCCGGGGTCGCAGATCACCGGCAAGCGCGGCGGCATCCACAACTCGGTCACCCGCACGGTGCTGAAGCCGACGCACATGATCGGCGGCTACGCCCAACTCGCCTACGGCTTCAACTACTACGGCACTGTCGGCGCAAACCGCGACGAATTCGTCGTGCTTCGCAAGATGACCAAGGTCGACTGGCTCGAAGAAACCCTCAACACCAAGGATTTCGCCCAATGAAAGTCCGCGCCCAGATCGGCATGGTGCTGAATCTCGATAAATGCATCGGATGTCACACCTGCTCAGTTACATGCAAGAACGTGTGGACCAATCGGGAAGGCGTTGAATACGCTTGGTTCAACAACGTAGAGACCAAGCCAGGCGTTGGCTTTCCTCGCGACTGGGAGAACCAGAAGCGCTGGAACGGCGGGTGGACTCGCAAGGCCAACGGTAAGATTGAGCCCAAGATGGGCGCCAAGTGGCGCATCCTGGCGAAGATCTTCGCCAACCCCGACCTGCCGGAGATTGACGACTACTACGAGCCCTTCGACTTCGATTACGGCCATCTGCAGACGGCGCCTGAGATGAAGGCGTTCCCGACCGCGCGGCCGCGCTCGAAGATCACTGGCCAGCGGATGGAGAAGATCGAGCGGGGCCCAAACTGGGAGGAGATCCTGGGGGGCGAGTTCGCCACGCGTTCGGCCGACTACAACTTCGACAGCGTCGAGAAGGAGATCTACGGCCAGTTCGAGAACACCTTCATGATGTATCTGCCGAGGCTGTGCGAGCACTGCCTCAACCCCACCTGCGTGGCGGCGTGCCCTTCAGGGGCGATCTACAAGCGCGAAGAGGATGGCATCGTCCTGATCGACCAGGACAAGTGCCGAGGCTGGCGCATGTGCGTCTCCGCCTGCCCCTACAAGAAGATCTACTACAACTGGGAATCCGGGAAATCGGAGAAGTGCACCTTCTGTTTCCCGCGTATCGAGGTTGGCCAACCGACCGTGTGCTCGGAGACCTGCGTCGGGCGCATCCGCTACCTTGGTGTCCTGCTCTACGACGCCGACCGCATCGAGGCGGCGGCCAGCACGCCTGATGATCAGGACCTTTACCAGGCCCAACTCGACATATTCCTCGACCCCGAAGATCCGAAGGTGATCGCCCAGGCGCGCGCCGACGGCGTCCCAGAAGCCTGGCTCGACGCAGCGCGGCAGAGCCCCGTCTACAAGATGGCGATAGACTGGAAGATCGCCTTCCCGCTGCATCCTGAATACCGAACCCTGCCGATGGTCTGGTACGTGCCGCCGCTCTCGCCGATCCAGAACGCGGCGGCCGCAGGCGCTATCGAGATGGATGGCGAGATGCCTGACGTCCACTCGCTGCGGATCCCGGTCAAATACCTCGCGAACCTGCTGACCGCCGGCCGCGAGGCGCCGATCGAGCTGGCCCTGAGGCGCATGCTGGCCATGCGCGGGTACATGCGCGCCAAGACCATTGAGGGCGTCATCGACCACAAGCTGGCGGGAAGCGTTGAGCTCTCCGCCGCCCAGATCGACGAGATGTACCGCTACCTGGCGATCGCCAACTACGAGGATCGCTTCGTCATCCCGTCCGCGCACCGCGAAGTGGCGGAGGACGCCTACGACATGCGCGGCTCCTGCGGCTTCTCGTTCGGCAACGGATGCTCCGGCGGACGCACCGAACTCGGCCTTTTTGGACCCAACAAGCGCAGCCGCGCCAAAACTCCGATGGAGGCCTGACCTATGGCCCGCACGTATCAGGCGCTTGCGCACCTGCTCACCTATCCGACTCCCGACCTGCAGCGCCTCGCGCCCCAGGCCCTGGCGTTCATTGAGGCCGAGGCGTTGGTTCCGAAGACGATCCGGAAGGCCCTGGCACGCCTCGTTGACCAGATCGTCGGCGGCGACATCTATGAGCTGCAGGAAGGATATACCGAGCTCTTCGACCGCACCCGGTCCCTGTCGCTCAACCTCTATGAGCACGTACATGGTGAAAGCCGCGACCGCGGCGAAGCCATGGTCGCTCTGGCCGAACTCTATCGCGCCCACGACCTGCACCTGTCGGCCAACGAACTGCCCGACTTCCTGCCCGTGTTCCTTGAGTTTCTCTCCACCCTGCCCAACGCCCAGGCGGCCTCCCTACTGGGGGAGGCGACCCATGTCCTGGACGCCATGGGCGAGCGCCTGAAGTCGCGGGGCAGCGCCTATCGCGCCATCTTCGGCGCGCTAGGCAAGCTCGCCTCTCAGGCCGCCGACCCGGGCGCACTAGCCGCGCTCTTGAGCGAGCCAGACGAGGATCCCAACGATTTGGAGGCCATCGACAAGGCCTGGGCGGAAACCGCCGTCACCTTCGGCCCCTCCGATGTGGGCTGCCCGAAGGCCACCGCTCTCGTCGATGCCATGATGGCCGAGCCGGGCCGTCAGCCGCGCCGCACCGCCGCCAACGCCTGAGGTCCGCCATGCAACTGCTAAATCAATTCCTGTTTGGGGTTTTTCCCTACATTGCCCTGGCTGTTCTCGTGCTGGGTTCGGTCCTCCGCTTCGACCGTGAACAATATACTTGGCGGACAGGCTCCTCCCAGCTCCTTAGACGAAAGCAACTCATGTTGGGATCCGTCCTATTCCACGTTGGAATACTGACGATCTTTGGTGGCCACTTCGTGGGCCTGCTCACGCCGATTTGGGTCTTCGACGCCTTGGGCGTGCCGCACGGCGCCAAGCAGATCCTGGCCATTGTCGCCGGCGGCCTCGCAGGCGTCCTCTGCC
>JAHUZY010000321.1 GCA_019264505.1 Phenylobacterium sp.
CTGCCTTGTTGGCGGCCTGCTACTTCTGCATCGCCGTCTGTTCGACCCGCGGATCCGGGCCACATCCAGCTTCGGCGACACCGCTATACTGGTGCTGCTGCTGGCTCAGCTGATCCTGGGCCTGGCGACCATTCCGTTGTCGGCCGGCCACCTGGACGGCCATGAGATGCTCAAGTTCATGAGCTGGGCGCAGGGGGTTTTCACCTTCCGGCCGGGCGTGGCGGCCTACGTGGCCGATGTGCATCCGATCTTCAAAGCGCACCTGGTGCTGGGCATGACCATCCTGCTGGTCTTTCCATTCACCCGCCTTGTCCACATGCTGTCGGCCCCGGTCTGGTACCTGAACCGGCGTGGCTGGCAACTGGTGCGCACCAAGCGCGCCCTGCCCCTGCGAAAGGTCGCCGCTGCGCCTGTCTATCCGACGGAGCCGGTATCGCCTGGGGCGCGCAACGCATCAATCCAAGCCGTCCGTCCCGAAGCCCTCAAGGCCGCCGAGTAGCTCCATGACCAGCACCCTCGTCGTCGAAGGCGTCGAAATCCCGGAGTTCCTCATCGCTGAGGAAGCCCAACACCATCCGAGCGCAAGCCCGTTGGAAGCCCGCCTAGCCGCGGGAAAGGCGCTGGCGGTCAGGGCCCTGCTCCTTCACAGGGCTGACGAACTTGGCCTGGAAGCCCAACCGCAGCTGGATGACAACGGCCGTGAGGAAACTCCCGAGGAGGCGCTGATCCGCGCCACCCTCGACGCAGAAGTCGAGGTCGAGTCCCCAAGCGGGGCCGAGTGCCGGCGCGTCTATGACGCACAGCGTCAGCGCTTCTCGACCCCCGTGCTGACCGAAGCCTCGCACATTCTCATTGAGCCGAAGTCCGATGACGCGGCTGGATGGGAGTTCGCACGGCAGACCGCCCAGGACATGCTCGATCAACTCATGGTCAAGTCAGGCCTGTTTGGCGAACTTGCGAAGACGGCTTCCGACTGTCCCTCCGGGGCGGTGGGCGGCTCCCTGGGCCAGCTCGGTCCAGGCGACCTGGTGGTTGAGGTCGAGCGCGCGCTTGCGGGGCTCAAGGCTGGGGAAATTCTGACGACTCCCGTCCGCTCGCGCTTCGGCTGGCACCTTCTCAAACTTGAGCGCCGGATCGAAGGAAGGGCGCTCCCGTTCGAGTATGTCGAGGACAAGATCAGGCTACATCTCGAGAGCCGAGCCTGGACGGCGGCGGCGGCGCGCTATGTCGCCCAGCTCGCCGACCGCGCCCGAGCCGAAGGCGTCGCCTTTAGCCTGACACAGGACGGGCGGTTTTCCGAAGGCGCTCCGTCACTCGGCGCTATGCTCTCGGACGGCGCCTCGGCCGACCGGCTTGAAGCCTGGCTGGATGCGACGGACATAGACTTGGCCAACCGGGTCAAGGCCGCAGCGACGAGCGAAAACCTCGAGGTCGCCGTCTTCGTGCGCCGGGCGGTCCGGCACTTCGTCGATCACGCCAATGACGAGTCTTGGACCCAGCTCATTTCCGCCACCCAAGGGGCCGCTGATCCGGCGCTTGCGGCGATGGCTTCCCTGCTCAAGGCCCGGCTCACACCCAAGGTCGAGCGCAAGCACACCTACACCCTTATCAAGCGGAGATAAGCCATGCGGTTGGCCACTGTTGTGTTCAGCCTGGCGACCCTGGCCGTCCCAGAGATCGCGCGCGCCTCGGATACCCCCACGATCATCATGGAAAGCCGCCTGCGGCATGAGGCGGTCGATCAAAGCGGTCTTCCCAATACCGCTACGGCGCTGACCCTGCGCACGCGGCTCGGCTTTGAGACCGCCCCCTGGAAGGGCCTTCAGCTCCTCATTGAGGGCGAGAATGTCGTGGCCCTTGGCGACGACTACAACTCCACAACCAACGGCGAAGTCGCCTACCCGGTCGTTCCCGATCCGGAGACAACCGAGCTCAATCGCCTGCAGCTCGCGTGGAAAGGCGAAAAGGCCGCCGCCGTCGTTGGTCGCCAGCGGATCATCCTAGGTTCGGCACGCTTCGTCGGCAATGTCGGCTTCCGGCAGAACGAGCAGACCTTCGACGCCGCCCGGTTGGACTTCAAGCCGACGCCAGACCTCGCGGTCACCTACGTCTATGTGGATCGCGTTCAGCGCATCTTCGGCGATGACCACCCGCAGGGCGACTGGCGTTCAGACAGTCACCTCGCCCAGGCCGACTGGAAGCCCGCCTGGGGCCACCTGACCCTCCACGGGGAATGGCTCGACTTCGCCAACGCGCCCGCCCAGTCCAGCGCCACTTTGGGCGCTAGCGTGCGGCTGGAGCGGCCTCTGTCAGACAGCGGGCTCAAAGGGAGCCTAGAGGCCGCCTATGCCCGGCAGGCCGACTACGGTGGGAACCCGGCCGATTTCGACCTGGACTACGCATCGGTCAGTCTTGGTCTACGCCAAAAGGACAGCTGGGCGAGCCTCACACTTGAGCGCCTGGAAGGGGATGGGGGCCGCGGCTTTGCGACGCCCCTTGCCACGCTCCATGCATTTCAAGGATGGGCTGACGTTTTCCTGACCACGCCGCCAGATGGCGTCCAAGACCTCAACGCTAAGATCGGCGCCACCTTGCGCCCAGAGGGCTTGCCCCCTGTCCGCCTCGCAGCAGCCATCCACAGGTTCACCGTCCCCGATGGCGGCGACGATTACGGCACGGAGCTTGATCTTCTGGCGGCAACGCCCCTCACCCCGCGCCTTTCGCTCGAAACCAAGCTGGCTTGGTTCGAGGGCGACCGCCCTGGCTACGGCGACCGCACAAAGGTCTGGATCAGTCTCGACTACCGCTATTGAGCATCATTGGAGGGCCGGTCATGCCCAGCGCCCCGCCTGCGGACATTGAAGACATTCCCCGAGAGTTGCTCCACGAGCCCCTCGACTGGTTCTTCGCCGAGCACTATCGCCACCGGCAGCTCTGTCGAATGATTGAGGAGGTGGCCGCCACTCCTGTTTTCAATTCAGGGCCGATGAGCCAAATCATCGACTTCATCCGCTATGATCTTGCCTTGCACGTCATCGACGAAGAGGAGGACCTCTTCCCCCTGCTTCGACGTCGCGCCTTGCCCGAGGACGAAATCGAGAATGTCCTGGGCCGGCTGTCGGCAGAGCACCGCGCTGATGTCACCCAGTCACAGGTCGTCCGGGATCGCCTGGAGTCGGCGCTGAAATCCCAGCGGGCGCCGGGGCTGGATCCGGAGACCAAGTCTGTGCTTCTTGCCTTCGCGCGGCACGAACTTCGCCACCTGGCGCTAGAGAACGCCGTGGTGCTGCCGATCGCGCGGCTGCGACTGACCACCACCGACCTGACCGCGTTAAGCCGACGACTGGCCGCCAGGCGAGGCCTCGTCCTCGAAGCCCAGCCATGATCTCTGAGTTGTTCGACAATAACATCCGTTGGGCGGCGACCCGTGCCCGCGTGGATCCAGAGTATTTTCGGCGCTTGGCGAGCCAGCAGGCGCCATCCTATCTCTGGATCGGTTGCTCGGACAGTCGCGTGCCCGCCAACGAAATTGTCGGCCTCGATCCCGGGGAGTTGTTCGTTCACCGGAACGTGGCCAATCTTGCGCCGCCGCAGGACGCAAATTTCCTCTCGGTGCTCCAGTTCGCCGTGGAGGTCCTGAAGGTCCGCCATGTCATCGTCTGCGGCCACTACGGTTGTGGCGGCGTCCGCGCGGCGCTGTCCGACGAGCGCCACGGCCTGATCGATCACTGGCTGACTCCGGTCAGAAGCCTCTCGTGGCGTTGCGAGCACGAACTTTCAATGATCACTGATCCTGAGGCACGGGTGAATGATCTCTGCGAGCGCAATGTGGTCGAACAGGTACGGCAGATCACCGCCAATCCTTTCGTAAGGGACGCCTGGCGCAAGAAGCAGCCCCTCGAAATTCATGGCTGGATCTACTCCATTCAGGATGGGTTGCTGCGAGATCTGGAAGTGTCCATCGGGCGGGTCGAGCGCGCACGAGCCCTGTGGGAGACACAGAGCGGCCCAGACCGTCCCGCCCCCAGGAAGCGGCGATGAGACTGTGTGTGGTGCTGGCGGGTGGTGCGGGGCGCCGTATGGGGGGCAAAAAGCCTCAGCGCCTCTATCAAGAGCGCGCGCTCGGAGATCACGCCCTGGCGCTGGCGGCAATCTTCGCTGATCAGGTAGCGATCTCGGTCCGCGAGCAGCGGCAGGCTGATGAACTGCCGCCAGTTCCGCTGCTGTTTGATCCACCGGAAATCGAAGGCCCCCTCGCTGGAGTGGCCAGCAGCTTGGTCCACGGCGCGCGGATCGGGGCCTCGCACGTTCTGACGATCCCGTGCGATACGCCCCATCTCCCCGACGATTTGTACACAAGGCTAGAGGAGGCCCTTGTGGAGAGACCATTGGCCCTGGCCGCGTCGGCGGGTGACAGCCACCAGCGCCACCCCACCTGCACCCTATGGCGCACCGCGGCCCTTGAGCCCTTGTTGCGCTATGCCCATTCAGGCCGCCGGTCGCTCCATGGTCTGCTGGCTGAGCTCAACGGAACCCAGGTTGTATGGCAGGACCCGGAAGGTAAGCTCTTCCTGAACCTGAACACGCCGGAAGACTTGGCTGGCTAAGCCGGCCAAATGGCCGCACGCCTGCCAAGGCCAGCCCTGACATAGATCAAGGATGGAACGCGCGAGGGCGCCATGGTCTCGTCTGGTGGAGGAACATGCATGCCGATCAAAGAGGCCGATCTCGAACGCGTCAGGCAGTTGCCGTTTCTGAAGACCGCCAACGACGACACGTTCCGTCGCCTGATCCAAGGCGCTTTTCTTCAACGCTTTCCAGCAGGGACAACCCTGCTTACGGAAGGCGACAGCGTTGATTTCCTCTACATTCTTCTCGACGGGACGGTCGAGCTTTCTGGCACCTGGAATGACAAGGAGACTATCCTAGCCTTGTTGGGTCCCCTGTCGACATTCATCCTGGCGGCCGTGGTCCTGGATACCAGCGCCCTAATGAGCGCCACGACTCGCGACCGATCCGACATCCTGATGATTTCGGGTGAGACCCTTCGCCGGGTGATGCAAGAGGACGCCGCCTTCGGGTTCGGCGTCTCCCAGGAGCTTGCCGGCTGCTATCGGGGGCTGGTTCGGTCCATGAAGAGCCAGAAACTCCGCGGCGGGATCGAGCGGTTGGCCAATTATCTGATCACCCAACGCATACGCCAAGGCGATGTTGAGACCATCACCCTGCCGCACGAAAAGCGCGTCCTGGCGTCGCTGCTGGGCATGACCCCCGAGAACCTGTCCCGCGCTTTCGCAAGCCTCGCCGACTATGGGGTGGTCGTAAATGGTCCGCTCGTGACGATCGGCAGGCCCGTCGTCTTAAAACGCCTGGCGAAGCCAGATGCGCTGATCGACAATCATACGCCGGAAGAGATGCGCGGCGGAGGTAAGGCGCGGCTTGAAGCGTGGCCAAACCAACCTGAGCGCATGACGGTTTGAAGTTTCCAGGCTGATCAAAAGCGGGCGGCGCGTTGACAGACGACATTCGCCACCATTCCCGCTCGGCTTAGACCTCCCGGGCCGCCTGTTCACGCCCGGAAAGGCCGATGATGCACCCCTCAGAAGAGCGCTTGTACGCGCGCGTTCTGACCGATCTGGCGTTAGTTCTTCGCCCGCCTATGGAGATGCTGCTGAACCTCGCGGTCAAGCGAGCCTGGCGGCGCGCGGCCAACGCATTCGGCCGTCTGGGGCGCTATCAGGGACGCCCCTATCTGATCGATCCGGTGGACTTTCCGGTCACCTTCGCCCTGACCCTAAACAAGGACGGCGGGACGGTGAAACTGGTCCGCAGAACGCTGCGACCTGTGGGCTATGTCGCTGTAATAGCCGGTGAATTCGTTGACCTACTAGCCCTCTTCGACGGCTCAGCCGATGCCGACTCCACCTTCTTCGCCGGAGAATTGACGGTGACCGGCGACACCGGGGCGGTGCTGGCCCTCCACAACGCCCTGGAGGCGGCAGATCTTCGCCTGGCTGATCTCCTGGCGCCCGCCGCCCTAGCCCCCGGCCTTGATCCCGTCTTGCAGCGAATTGTCGACTGGCGCCGCGCGGCCAAACGCACAGGAGGAAAGCCCCATGGGGTCCATTGAGCTCGTCTGCCCGGCTGGGTCGCCGGCCATGCTTGAAGCGGCCATCGAGGCTGGCGCCGACAGCGTTTATTGCGGCCTGCGCGACGAGACCAATGCGCGGAACTTTCCTGGCCTCAACTTCGATGCGGAAGAGCTGGCGCGCGCGGTGGACTTCGCCCATCGCAGGGGCGCCAAGGT
>JAHUZY010000069.1 GCA_019264505.1 Phenylobacterium sp.
CGGTGCTCGCCTGGCTGGAGACCATCGTCTCGCCGATTCTGACTGGAGCGCAATTGCGGTGCGTGAACCTGGCCGTTTTGCACTCCAGAACTGCGGCCCGCTGCGACCTCAGCGACCGAAATAGGGAACTGCTCTGTCGGCTTGCCGTTCCGCACGCCTAACCTCGGAGCGCGCAAATGGTGACCATCAACCCGCTTTCTTCCCGGGCTATCGAGATCGTCGTGGAGGGCGAGGTGACGCGGGACGATGTGAACGCCGCCCACAATCGTCTCGCCGAACTCGTCCAGGACACACCTGAACTCGACGTACTCGCCGATTTTCGTGGCAATCCTAGCGCCTCGTTGTCGGCGATCGCGGAAGAGGTTCGACAATTGCCTCTTGTCATCCGTGTTATGCGCTCGCTCGGCCGGGTCGCCATCATCGCTGACGAAGGTTGGGTGCGGACCGTTTCGCGCATGGAGAGCGCCGCAATTCCTGGTGTTCGTTTCGAGGTTTATGAACGCCGCGAGGGCGCTCTGGCGCGCGCATGGGTGCTGCGCGGCACCGATCAGCCGCGTCCCGCCCTGCCCTGACCGATTGATCAGACCGGCTGCTTGAGGCGAGCGCACTCGCCAACGGCTTGCAATGTCATCCAGAGTAGGTTCGGGCATCGACCCAGGGATATGAACGGAGGCGGCGGTTGAACGAATCCGACACGCGGGAGCGTGGGCAGCGGCGGACCCTGCTTCAGGTCCTTGGGCTCAACGCAGGACTATCCCTCAGTCTCGGCATTGGCGGGGTGTTGGCTGACTCAAGCGCGCTCCTCGCCAATGCGGTCGACAACACCTCCGACGCCGGAGTCTACCTCCTCAGCTACTTCGCAGTGGGACGCAGATTGAAATGGAGACGCTGGGCGGCCAGGACCTCGGGCGTCATGCTCCTCCTGCTCGGCATCGGAATCATCGTCGATGTCGGCCGGCGATGGCTGATGGGTGCCGAGCCATTCGGTCTCACGATCATGGCGATGGCTCTGGCGGCGGCGGCAGTCAATCTCTGGTGCCTGCGCCTGATCCAGCGCACGCCGTCCGACGACGTGAACATGCGTGCCGCCAAGACCTTCAGCTTCAACGACTTCGCCTCCAACGGCGGGATCCTCGTTGCGGGAGGCCTGGTCATGTGGCTGAATCAGGCTTGGCCAGATCTTGTGGTCGGGGGGATTGTGGCCTTTATCGCCCTGAAGGGCGGCCTCGATATCCTAAAAGACGCCCGCAAGAGCAACGCGTCTGCCTGAGACCGGAAGCGGCACTAGCGCCGATGGTCGGCCGCGGTCGCGCCGAGCGGAACCGAAGGCCCGCTTGACGGTGCAAGCAGCGCCGCTGGGCAGATCCCCCCATGCACGGCCCGGGCACGGTGTGGTCACCGTGAGGGTCCCGCTAATCGTCATCCGATGTGTGTCGCGTCGGCCGAGCTGGCACGACCGGCGCGTTCTCGTCGGGCAAAACTCGCCCGTGCGTAGGTTGGTGAGGCGGAGAGGTAACCGGCGGCGGCTCGCCCGGACCCCGGCGATCGTCTGCCTCCGGCCTGCATCGCGGCGCAGAGCAAGCTACACCACCAGAGCGATTGGATGACGACCCGCGGCCTGCACCGTTGCGCCTTGCAAAGTTAGGCTGTCGAGCCTCTATTACCTCTCGGCTGGCAGCCGCCGCAAAGCCAGCAATGGGGTTTGGCATGTCGTGCACGCGGCTGACCTGGATAGTACACTGCCTGGCTAACGACTATCAGATGAGCGCCGCAGTTTCGGTCACCCAAGCACTCCTACCCAGTCGCTTCACCGAAGCCTCCGCCGTAAGGCTCTTGCCAATGATCACGCCACCCGCGCGACATTCTGGCTCGGCCGGTGAACTCGTGGCAGCCGTGAGAGCAGAGAAACCAGCGCTGGCAGGTGTGGTCTTTCAGACGCACGATAATCCTGTGTCCGGTCTCGACGGCCTTCGCCTGAAGGCGGCGGCCTGCGCCCTCAGAGCGGTACCCGCTTCAGGATCGGTTGCCACATTCAGGTTCGCAAGAGCACGCCAATGAGGGGACCTCCCTCCTACGAGCCGAAAACCGGATTCGAGCGTTGGCTCGACACGCGGCTCCCCCTGGTGCGCTTCGGCGCCGATAACCTCCTCGACTTCCCGACCCCGAAGAACCTGAACTACTGGTGGACCTTCGGCGGGATCCTCACCTTCTGCCTTGCGATCCAGCTCGTCACCGGCATCGTGTTGGCCATGCACTACGTTCCGCACGTGGAGTACGCCTTCAATTCGGTCGAGCGCATCATGCGTGACGTCAACTACGGCTGGTTCATCCGCTACACTCACGCCACCGGTGCGTCGATGTTCTTCGTGGCCGTCTACATCCACATGTTCCGCGGCCTCTATTACGGGTCCTACAAGGCGCCCCGCGAGGTGCTGTGGATCCTGGGCTGCGTGATCTATCTCTTGATGATGGCCACGGCCTTCATGGGCTACGTGCTGCCCTGGGGTCAGATGAGCTTCCACGGCGCGGTCGTGATCACCAACCTGTTCGGCGCGCTGCCGGTCGTGGGCGAAGCGATCACCACCTGGCTGTGGGGCGGCTTCGCGGTGGATAACCCCACGCTGAACCGCTTCTTCTCGCTGCACTACCTGCTGCCCTTCATGATCGCCGGCGTCGTCGGCCTGCACATCTGGGCGCTGCACGTCCCGGGCAACAACAACCCGACCGGCGTGAACGTGAAGTCCAAGGAGGACACCGTTCCCTTCCATCCGTACTACACGGTGAAGGACGGCTTCGCGATCGCGGTGTTCATGGTGCTGTTCGCCAGCTTCGTGTTCTACAACCCGAACGCGCTCGGCCACGCCGACAACTACATCCCGGCCAACCCGCTGGTGACGCCGGCAGAAATCGTGCCCGAGTGGTACTTCCTGCCGTTCTACGCGATCCTGCGCGCCGTGCCCGACAAGCTCGGCGGCGCGCTGGCCATGTTCGGCGCAATCGGTGTGCTATTCGTTCTGCCTTGGCTCGACACGTCAAGGGTCCGCTCCATGCGGTACCGGCCGATGGCCCGCTGGTACTTGCTGATCTTCGTCGCCACCACTTTGGGGCTAGGCTGGTGCGGGGCTCAGCAACCGGACGAGGTGGTGATCACGATAAGCCGCAACCAAACGGGACAGCCCGTCGGCTTCACCGTAGTGTGGCTGTCACGGATGCTCACCGCTTATTACTTCGCTTACTTCCTGGTTGCGCTGCCGATCCTCGGGCTCATCGAAAAACCCCTGGCCGCGCCCGACAGCATCTCCAGTCCAGTACTGTCGAGCAGCGCAGCCAGGGACGCTGTCGGTGTCGGGAGGAGAGCTCAACTGGAGAGCGCGACCGTGGAGCCGCAGGGGGATGTGAGCTCGAGCTGAGGGCGCCGTACGCACATCCACGGTGGCGTTGGCTCGCGCCGTGAAGGATCAGGCGAGCCTGGCGCCTTCCCCATGAAGACGTGCTCGCGGCTGTAGCAGCAAAGTGCAAATGTCCGACATCGGGGCCGGCATCCGCGTGCCAACCTATGTCAGCGGGCCGTCCAGCCATGGCTGGTGGGCGATGATCATCACCCTGATCGTGGCGGTGATGGTCGTGGTCATGGCGGCGTTCAGCTACGTCTTCCTCTGGAGCCGCCGGCCGGACATGTGGGCGCCGCCGCCGCAGACAGGACTGACGCTCGTCTTGCTTTCAAGTCTGGGCGCCGCGGGGCTGGCCTACGGCGCGTGCCGCTTGCTTCGGCTTGGCCGCCCCAGGAGCGCCGCCGTCGCGACGTTGATGATGGTCATCGCCGCGGCCCTGATCGCTGTCGGCTGGAATGTCGAGATCCAAGCGTGGCTGGCGACGGGCTTGCGTCCGGGAGCGAGCGGCCAGGGCGCGACCGTCTACGCCTTCCTCGCCTGGCAAGGCTTCTTTGCGGCCGTCGTCGCCCTCATGGGAGTCTACGCCGTGCTTCGCTGGCTGGCGGGGCACGTCAAGCCCGACCGCCCATCCACCTTCGACCTGATCGGCCTGTTCATCGGCTACAGCGCCGGCCAGGGGGCGTTCGCGGCGCTGCTGATCCGCCTGTTCCCCGGGGGCTGACGGTGCGGCGCTGGGCCTTGATGCTTGGGGGCTTGGTCATCTGGGCGATCCACTTCCTTGGACTCTACGCCATCGCCAGTGTCGCAGACGTTGTCAGCCAGGCCGATGATCCGAAATGGCGTCTCGGCGGCCTGATCTTCAGCGGTCTGTGCCTGGCCGCGGCCGGAACGGTCCTCTGGGCCGCGCTTCGCCGGCGGGGCCAGCCCTGTCTC
>JAHUZY010000131.1 GCA_019264505.1 Phenylobacterium sp.
GGCGTCATCGATGGGGGCCAGCGTCATGCCCAGCACCTGCGGCGCGGCAGGTTGGGCCGGGCTCTGGCCACGGGGGGTCGAGGGGCCGCCGCTGTTGTCATTGGCGGCCAGCTCACGCTCATTGGGGCGGACGCCGGAGCGGACCTGGATGGTCCGGCGAGCGTCGCCGCGGATCACTTCCAGGCGAAGGGTGTCGCCAGCCGAGGCCTTGGCCACTTCCCGTGTCAGCTCCGAGGATGTGCCGACGGCCACGCCATTGACCGAGATGACCACGTCGCCGGGCTGCAAGCCCGCACGGGCCGAGGGGCCGCCGGGCACGGTGTCGGAGACGATGGCGCCGCGCTGGTCGCCGAGGCCCTGGGCCAGGGCCATCTCACGGGTGTAGTTCTGAATGGTCGCGCCGATATAGCCGCGGGTCACGCTGCCGCTGGCGATCAGCTGCTTGGTGATGGTGTCGGCGGTGGCCGCAGGGATGGCGAAGCCGATGCCCACCGACCCGCCGGACGGCGAGAAGATGGCGGTGTTCACGCCGATCACCCGGCCATAGATGTCGAAGGTCGGGCCGCCGGAATTGCCCCGGTTGATCGGCGCGTCGATCTGGATGAAGTCGACGAAGGTCTCACCGATATCGCGACCATAGGCCGAGACGATGCCTGAGGTGGCCGTGGCGGTCAGGCCGAAGGGATTGCCGACGGCGATCACCCAGTCGCCGACCCGCGGGACGGCGTCGTTCTCGAAGCTCACATAGGGGAAGTTCGCGCCCTTAACCTTCAGCACGGCCAGGTCGGTGGCCTCGTCGCGACCGACGATCTCGGCCACCAGCTCGCGCTCGTCCTTGAGGACGACCTTGATCTCCTCGGCGTTCTCGACGACGTGATTATTGGTGACGATGTAGCCGTCGGCCGAGATGAAGAAGCCGGAACCGGCCGACATCTGGGTCGGCCCCTGTTGCTCTTCCTCGCCATCCTCCCCGCCGCCGCCAGGGGCGCGGGGGATGATGCCGAAGGGCAGGCCTTCCAGGCCAGGGATCTGGCGCAGGACGCTGGCGTCAGCCCGGGAGGTCACGTTCACCGAGACCACGGCCGGCGACACCTGCTCGAAGATGTCGGCGAACGACAGGGGCGCGCCGGGCGGCGGCGCAAAGACCGGGGCCGTAGAGGCGCGGATCACCGGCATGGACGGCCCCGACTTTTCAGCCAGGGTCAGGCCGACATCGGTGGCCGCCAGGGCGGCGGCGGCGACGCCAATGCCGGCGACGGCGCCGAGAAGATAACCGGTCTTCTTAGAAGTCATGGGCCTTCGATTCCTTGCGGGCTCTTGGGGTCATAGCACATGCCCGCCCTCCCCTAGCTAGGATGGATGCGCCGATGCGCAACCGATCACAACTTACCAATTCGCAAGCTATAGCGTCGGTTCACGGCGGCTATGAGGCCGAGCCTCGGTCCGTGACGGGATCATCGGCGAGCCGCGCCAGGGCCTCGGTCTCTTCGCTGGACAGGGCTGCGGACTCGACCTGGGGCGTTCGCCAGCGGCCGACCAGCAGGCCCGCCCCGCCCAGAACGACCAGCAGAGGAAACAGCCAAAGGGCGGCGTTGGCCCAGCTGAACCGGGGCTTGAGCAGCACATACTCACCGTAGCGGTCGGTGAGGAAGCGGCGCACCTCCACGTCGCTGCGGCCCTGGGCCACCTCCTGGCGGACGATGGCCCGAAGATCCTGGGCCAATTCAGCGTTGGAAGCGTCGATGGACTCGTTCTGGCAGACCAGGCAGCGGACTTCCTTGAAGAGGGCCCGCGCCCGGGCCTCCTGAGCCGGGTCAGCCAGCCGCTCGCCGGGGTCAGACGCTGCGCCCAGGCAGAGGACGGCGCAGGCCACGACCAGCCAGCGGCTAAGCGCGGTCATGCCGGCTCTCCCACGGGCTTGGGCGTCGGTTCCGGCCCCGCAGGCAGGGCCGGCGTCGCACGACGTCCGGCGGCCAGCCGCAGGCGGCGATCTGACAGGGACACGACGCCCCCCAGGGCCATCAGGCCAGGCCCCAGGAAGATCAGCAGGGCCCAGGGGTTCCAGTAGCCCGTCACCAGCCAGACGGGCTCGCCATCGGCGCCCGTCCGCCGCTCGCCCAGAACCACGTAGAGATGGCTGAGGCCGCGGGTGCAGATGGCCACTTCCGAGGTGGTCTGGCCGCCGGCCGAATAGAGCCGCCGCTCAGGGCGCGCCATGCAGGCCAAGGTCCCATTCGGGGCGAAGGCCCGCAAGGTGGCCTGCTCGGCCTCATAGTTGGGGCCCCGAACCGGCGCCACGTTCTCGAGGACCACCACATAACCGGCCACATCCAGGCGCTGGCCAAGGGCGAGGACCTCGGCGGTTTCGGCCTTCCAGGTGGTTTCGAAGACCGCCCCCAGGACGAAGACCCCCAGGCCGGCGTGGGCCAGCGTCATGCCCCAGGTCCCCCGGGGCAGGCCACCCAGACGGCGAAGCACTTCGCCGCGGGGGGCGCGGAACAGGCGGATACGCTCAGCGACCTCGGTGGCCGATCCGACGATCAGCCAGACCCCGAGCGCCAGGCCCGCCGCGCCGAACAGGCTGCGGGGCTCGGCCAGCGCCAGGGTCGCCACCGCCGCCACGGCCGCCAGCAGGGCCGCGACCCACAGCCGCTGGAGGGCCGCGCCGGCGTCCGCCCGCTTCCAGGCGAGCAGGGGCCCGGCCGGCAGCAGCAGCAGCAGGATGAACATCAGCGGGGTGAAGGTGAGATTGAAGTAGGGCGGCCCTACCGAGATGGCTTCACCGGCGATGGCCTCGCGGATAAGCGGGTAAAGGGTGCCCAGCAGGACGGTGGCGGTGGCCGCCGCCAGCAGGATGTTGTTCAGGACCAGCGCGCTCTCGCGGCTGATCGGGGCGAACATGCCGCCCCTGGCCATGGCCGGCGCTCGCCAGGCGAACAGGGCGAAGCCGAGCCCCGCCGTCACCCCAAGAATGGTCAGCAGCAGGACGCCGCGGGTCGGATCGACGGCGAAGGCGTGCACCGAGGTCAGCACGCCCGAGCGCACCAGGAAGGCCCCCAGCATGGAGAAGGTGTAGCCCCCCAGGGCCAGGAAGATGGTCCAGCCCGGCAGGGCGCCGCGGCGCTCGGTCACCACGGCCGAATGCAGCAGGGCCGTGGCGATCAGCCAGGGCATGAAGCTGGCGTTCTCCACCGGATCCCAGAACCACCAGCCGCCCCAGCCCAGCTCGTAATAGGCCCAGAAGGCGCCAAGGGTGATGCCAATGGTCAGCCCGCTCCAGGCCGCCAGGGTCCAGGGCCGCACCCACCGGGCCCAGGCGGCGTCGGCGCGGCCCTCGACCAGGGCGGCGATGGCCAGGGAGAAGACCACCGACAGGCCCACATAGCCCACATAGAGGAAGGGCGGGTGCAGGATCAGGGCCGGGTCCTGCAGCAGGGGATTGAGCGAACGCCCCTCTACCGGCGGATCGGTCAGCCGCCAGAACGGATTGGAGGCGAACACCGTATAGGCCAGGAAGGCGATGCCCAGGGCGCCCTGGGTCGCCACCGCCACGGCCTTCAGCCCGGCGGTCAGGCCCCGCCCGTACCCTGCCAGCAGGGCGCCGAAGCCGGTGAGGGCCAGGCACCACATGAGCATGGAGCCCTCATGGCTGCCCCAGGCGCCGCCGACCCGGTAGAGCAGAGGCTTGGCGCTGTGAGAGTTGGCGGCCACGTTGGCGACGCTGAAATCCGACACCACGAAGGCGTAGATCAGGGCGGCGAAGGAGACCGCCAGGGTGAAAAAGGCCGCAATGGCCGCCCCCTCCCCCACCGCCGCCAGGACCGGCCCGCGACGCAGGCGAGCGAGCGCCGAGGCGCCCGTCTGCAGCACCGACAGAACGAGGGAGAGGATGAGGGCGAAGGCGCCGATCTCGACGATCATCGGCCGGCCGCCCCGCCATAGGGCGCCCCCGCCGGGTCCTTGGCGTCGGGCACGCGCGGCGCGCCATCGGCGCGCCATTCCCCCTGTTCCTTCAGGGCGTTCTGAAGGTCGCGGGGCATGTAGGTCTCATCATGCTTGGCCAGCAGACGACGGGCCTCGAAGACGCCGTCCTCGCGGAAGGCGCCGGTGGCCACCACCCCCTGGCCCTCGCGGAACAGGTCTGGCGGATCGCCCTGGAACACCACGGGCGCCGCGGTGATCTGGTCGGCGACCACGAACTCCAGGCGGCCGTCCGGATGCTTGACCACGCTGCCGTCCTGGACGAGCCCGCCGAGCTGGATGGTGCGGCCAGGCTCCGGCTTCGTCTCCGCCGCCTGGGCCGGGGTGTAGAAATAGGAGATCGAGTCCGACAGGCCCCAAAGCGTCAGACCGACAGCCAGCGCCAGCACGGGCGCCACCGCCGACAGGACCACCAGCCGACGCCGGGCCTTACGGGACTTGGGCAACCAACCGCTCATCTCATGGGCTCCGCTTCCGCCGCCTGGGCGAGTTCGCGCAATATCTGGGGGTTGTCGGCGTAGCGCGCCTTGGCCTGGGTCAAGGCCGCATCTCGACGGGCGGTGTCGCCCAGGACGCTGTAGGACCGGACCAGCCGCACCCAGCCCTCCGGATCGTCAGGCTCGGCGGCGAGCCGCGCAGCCAGTCCTTCGACCATGGCGGCGATCTCTGGCGCGCCGACGGCGCCGGCCGCCGGGGCGGCGGGCGGCCGCGGGCCGGCGGCCACGTCAGCGATGGCGGCCTGCAACACCGGGCGGCGGGGATCGGACGCGGGCAGATCGGCCAGCAGGGCGCGCCATTGGGTCAGCCCCGCCTCAACCTCGCCAGCCTCGATCAGGGCCCGAGCCAGATGGAACCTGGCGGTGGTCGCCGTCGGATCCTGCTCCAGGGCCCGCTGGAAGGCCGCGGCGGCCTGAGGCGTGACCTCCCCCTCAGCGGCGACCATCAGGGCTTCGCCGAGGGACTCCCAGAGGTCGGCCCTGTCAGGCGCCAGCCGCAGGGCTTCGCGCAGGGCGCGGGCGGCCGCCGGGGCGTCGCCGGAGGCCATTTCGGCGATGGCGAGAAACCGGAAGGGCTCCGGGTCGCCGGGGCGTTCGGCGGTCACCGAGCGCAGGACGGCGGCCATCTGCGGGGCGTCCAGCTGGGTCGGCGGCGCGGCGCGCCACTGATCGAGACGCTGGGCGTAAGGCCGGTCGCTGTACCCGGGTGAGCCGAAGGCGAGATAGAGACCAAGGGCCGCCACGGGAGCCACGATCGCGAGGCCGACGAGAACGGGGCGAGATGTGGCTGAAATGGTCCAGGCGGGGCCGGCGGAGTCGGCGGCCGACAGCAGACGACGGGCCGCCTCGGCATGGGCGCTGCGACGTTCATCGGCGGCGATCAGGCCCCGCTCGGCGAGGTCCTCGATCTCGGACAACTGGCGCTGATAGAGGGGCAGGGTCGAATCGGCGTCGCCGCCTCCGGCCGCCGCGCGGGCGGCGCGGCGCAGGATGAGACCCGCTACGGCGGCGGAAATCACCCCAACCGCAATCCAGAAGACGATCATGGGCGCCATTTAGCCCAAAGCCCCGCCTCGCGCGAGGGGCAACCGCCAGCGTGACAGGAGGCCGCGCTAGAGGGCGGCCAGGCGTCGGCGCAGGATGTCGGCGGCCTGACGATCCCGGGCCAGACCGACCAGTTCGATGGCGGCGCCCATCAGGGCGCGCGCAATGGCGGGGTCCGGCGCATCGCCCTGTTTGAGATGGTCCAGGGCGTCGTCGATGAACAGGTCCAGATGCGCGTCCAGCGCCTCCATCACCTTGGTGCGGGCCGCGGCGAAACCACCATAGTTGGCCGCCCCGCGCACTTCCTGGGCGAAGGCGACCAGGGTCTTGGCTTTCTGGAGCGCTACAGGGTCCAGCGGGGTGGTCAGGCGGGCGGCGTCGCGGGAAACCCGGCCGATCCACACTTCGGTCAGGGGCAGGGTCTGGGCCACGGCCTTGTCGATCTCCCGCAGCCGGGCCTCCACATGGCGGGCCAGGGCGGCCTTCTGTTTGGCGAGCCGCGATCCCCAGGGACCCTGGCGGCTCAGCTCGACATTGCCCTCCAGCTCGGCGATCTGGGCGGTCACCCGATCGATGGCCTGGGCGGCCGCGCGAACCGCGGGCATGCCGCCGCTCGAGTCGAACTGTTCGATTTCGACGAGGCCAGCATCCACCCCGTCCAGCACCCGAAGGCCGAAGTCGGCCAGCTCGGAGCCGGCCAGATAGGCCTCTGGCGGCTTGTCCATCACCGCGCTGATCAGACGCAGGACCATCCAGGGATGGGTGAGGTGCGCCGACAGCATCTCGAAGAACCGGGGGCCGGCGTCCTCGGCGATGGCGACGGAATCCTTGTAGGCGATCCGGGCGAGGGCGGCGTCTTCCTCGGTGACCCGCTGGATCCAGCTTGGCAGACGTCCCACCGCGGCGCGCACCACCGGCGCCATCTGCAGGCATTCGGCCAGCAGCCGCGCGCCATCGGGCCGGGCGGCGTCGGCCAGTTCGGCGGCCGCGGCGAATTTCGGATGATTGCGTTCGCGCACGCCGCGGGCGGCGCGGCGGGCCAGGATGTCGAAGGGCTCGGGCGAGCTCTGATCGGCCTGGAATTCCTCGAACAGGGCCGCGGCCCGGCCCACCTCATGGGTCGCCTGATCCCGCAGGGCGCGCCAGACAAGCGCCAGGGCCCGGGCGGGAAAGGTCAGGCGGTCGGTCCGTCCGTCGCCCACGCACAGGGGCGCCAGCGGATGCAGGACCGCATTGCGCAGCTGACGGTCGCGGGCCTCGGTCTCGACGAGCATGCGCACATCGACCAGACCCGAAGCACCGTCCGCGCCGGACAGGGCGCCGCGCAGGTCGCCGACCACCCGGTCAGGGGCGGACTCAACCATGTGCCGCAGGATGGCCAGCTTCTGTTCGGGCAGACCGCCCATTCGTTCCCCTCGACGCCGCAGACTTGCGGACCGCCACCCTGCCCACGGCCCGGTTAAGGTTTCCCTTAACCCTGTGCGGGGACTGAGAGGTGACGTGGCCGGCGTCCTGTGAAATCCTGAATCGGATGATCGGGAGCCCGCCCATGGATCGCCG
>JAHUZY010000145.1 GCA_019264505.1 Phenylobacterium sp.
GCCGCGGGGGGGTGGTTTCAGTGGAGGTCGCCGCGGTGGGGGAGGCCGGCCGGCCGGCGCCGCTGCCCATCCGGCCCGCGGCGGGCGGCTCAAAGGCCGAACGTCTCGCAGCGTTGGAGGCGTTCCTGTCGACGCAAGGGCAGGGCTGGCGCTCTGAGCGGCCTTATGGGCCCCGCGAAGATCTCTACGAGGGATGATTGTCTCGGCCGACACCAACGTCTTTGTCTATGCGCTCGATGATCGCGACGCCTCGAAGCAGGCGATTGCTCGTGCGGTGATCGCCGCCTTGGCCGAGCAGGAGCAGCCGATCGCCCTACAGGTGGTCGGTGAGGTCCAGAACGCGCTGCGACGGCGACTGAAGATGCCGGCCCCGCATGCGGCTCAGCAGGCCCGCAATCTCTTCGTGACCTTTCCCTCCTTCGCCTATGACGACGCCTGCGTCGATCTGGCCCTGGCCTATGCAGGAGCAGGTCGGTTCGGCTATTGGGATGGTCTTCTGCTGGCCGCCTGCGGCCGCGCCGGAGTCCAGGCCTTGCTGTCTGAAGATATGCAGGACGGACAGACCATCGGCGGCGTCCAGATCATCAATCCCTTCGGTCCCGACGGCCTAACCAAGGCCGCCAGCCAAACCCTTCAACTGTGAACGGCCCCGCCCCATGCGTCCCACCTTCATCAATATCGGCGAGCGGACCAATGTCACCGGGTCGGCCAAGTTCAAGAAGCTGATCATCGAGGGCGACTTCAACGAAGCCCTGTCGGTGGCCCGCCAGCAGGTCGACGCCGGCGCCTCGGTCATCGACGTCAATATGGACGAGGGCCTGCTGGACTCGCAGGCCGCCATGGTCACCTTCCTGAACCTGATGGCGGCCGAGCCCGATATCGCCCGGGTGCCGGTGATGATCGATTCGTCCAAGTGGGAGGTGATCGAGGCGGGCCTGCGCTGCGTACAGGGCAAGTCCATCGTCAACTCGATCAGCCTGAAGGAAGGCGAGGCCAAGTTCGTCGAGCAGGCCAAGGCCTGCCTGCGCTATGGGGCGGCCGTCGTGGTCATGGCCTTTGACGAGCAGGGTCAGGCCGACACCGCAGCGCGCAAGGTCGAGATCTGCACCCGGGCCTATCGCAAGCTGGTGGATGATGTGGGCTTCCCGCCCGAGGACATCATCTTCGATCCCAACATCTTCGCTGTGGCGACGGGGATCGAGGAGCACGACAACTACGCCGTCGACTTCATCGAGGCGACCAAGGCGATCAAGGCGAGCCTGCCCTATGCGCGGGTGTCCGGCGGGGTCTCCAACGTCTCCTTCTCGTTCCGGGGCAACGAGCCGGTGCGCCGGGCCATCCACTCGGTCTTCCTCTATCACGCCATCCAGGCGGGCATGGACATGGGCATCGTCAACGCCGGCGACCTGCCGGTCTATGACGAGATCCCAGCCGAGCTGCGCGAAGCCGTGGAGGATGTGATCCTCAACCGGCCCCAGCGGACCAACATCTCCAATACCGAGCGGCTGGTGGAGCTGGCGCCCAAGTACAAGGGCGGCAAGAGCGAGTCCAAGGGACCGGACCTGGCCTGGCGCGAGGACAGCGTCGAGGAGCGGCTGAAGCACGCCCTGGTCAAGGGCATCACCGAGTTTATCGAGGCTGATACGGAAGAGGCCCGCCAGCAGGCCGAACGGCCCCTGCATGTCATCGAAGGCCCGTTGATGGCCGGGATGGACGTGGTCGGCGACCTGTTCGGCTCAGGCAAGATGTTCCTGCCCCAGGTGGTGAAGTCCGCCCGGGTGATGAAGCAGGCCGTGGCCTATCTGATGCCCTTCATGGAGGCCGAGAAGGAGGGCAAGCCCCGCGAGGCCGCCGGCAAGATCCTGATGGCCACGGTGAAGGGCGACGTCCACGACATCGGCAAGAACATCGTCGGCGTGGTCCTGCAGTGTAACAATTACGAGGTCATCGATCTCGGCGTCATGGTCCCGGCGGACCGCATCCTGGACGAGGCCAAGGCCCACGGGGTCGACATCATCGGCCTGTCGGGCCTGATCACGCCGTCCCTGGACGAGATGGTCTTCGTGGCCAGCGAGATGGAGCGCCGCGGCTTCGACATTCCCCTGCTGATCGGCGGGGCGACCACGTCCAAGACCCACACGGCGGTGAAGATCGCGCCCTCCTACAAGGCCGGCTCCACGACCTATGTGCTGGACGCCAGCCGGGCGGTCGGCGTTGTCTCGGGCCTGCTGTCGCCGGGCGAGCGCGACCGCATCCAGGCCGAGACGGCGGCGGAGTACGTCAAGGTGCGCGAGCAGTACGCCCGCGGCCTGACCAACCGCGCCCGCTCGACCCTGGAAGAGGCCCGCGCCAAGGCCTTCTCCATCGACTGGGCCGACTATGATCCCCCCAAGCCCAGCTTCACCGGCCTGCGCAGCTTCGAGGCCTGGGACCTGGAAGACCTGGCCGCCCACATCGACTGGACGCCCTTCTTCGCCTCCTGGCAGCTGGTGGGCCGGTTCCCGCAGATCCTGGAGGATGAGATCGTCGGCGAGGCCGCCCGCAACCTCTATGCCGACGCCCAGGCCATGCTGAAGACCATCGTCGAAGAGAAGTGGTTCACCGCCAAGGGCGTGGTGGGCTTCTGGCCGGCCAATGCCGATGGCGATGATGTGGTGGTCTATGCCGACGAGACCCGCGTCACCGAACTCGCCCGCTTCCACACCCTGCGCCAGCAGATCGCCAAGTCCGGCGACAAGGCCAATGTGGCGCTGGCCGACTTCATCGCGCCCATCGGGACCAAGCCCGACTGGATCGGCGGGTTTGCGGTCACCGCCGGTCACGGGGAGGCGGCCATCGCCGCCCGGTTCAAGGCCGCCGAGGACGACTACAACGCCATCCTGGCCGCGGCGCTCGCCGACCGCCTGGCCGAAGCCTTCGCCGAGGCCATGCATCGCAAGGTCCGCACCGAGTTGTGGGGTTTTGCGCCGGACGAGCCCTTCGACATCGACGCCCTGATCTCGGAAAAGTACCAGGGCATCCGCCCGGCCGCCGGCTATCCGGCCCAGCCTGATCACACGGAAAAGGAAACCCTCTTCCGTCTGCTGGACGCCACTGCGAAAACCGGGATCGAGCTCACCGAAAGCTTCGCCATGACCCCGCCGTCCTCGGTCTCCGGCCTCTATTTCGCCCACCCCCAGTCGCACTATTTCGGGGTCGGCCGGATCGAGAAGGACCAGGTCGAAGACTATGCCCGCCGCAAGGGCTGGGACCTGAAGAAGGCCGAGCGCTGGCTCAGCCCCATCCTCAACTATGAGCCCTGAACCCCGAGCCCAGGAGCGCTTGATGACCGATATCGACGACAGGATCGCTGCGGCGGCCTTCCGCCGGCTGGTCGCTCACCTGCAGATGCGCGACGACGCGCAGAATGTCGACCTGATGGGTCTGGCGGGGTTCTGCCGCAACTGTCTGGCCGACTGGGTAAGCGAAGCCTCCGACGGCGCCCTCGATCGCCAGGCCGCCCGCCAGGCCGTCTACGGCATGCCCTACGAGGACTGGAAGGCCCGCCAGCCTGAGGCCACGGCCGAGCAACTGGCCCGGATGGACGCCAGCCTCGCTCTGAACGCTCGACTTCGCGGCGAGGGCTGAGGCCCGCGCTGGCGGCCTTCTGGCCGGGTTTGCGACTGGCGCGGGCGCTCAAAGCCAATATTGTGGTGCCGGCGAACCCTAGGACGCGAAACCGCGCGCCTGGTCCTTCGTTTCCATCACGCCCGGCGCAGGCTGCGTCACGATGGGCCAGCCCGCAACCCATGAGAGGCCGACTTGACTGCTGAGCCGCCGCAGAACGGCCAGGATCGTCACCGAAGCCTGTTCGAGGCGGTGGATGTCGGGCTGTGCATACTGGAGCTCAAGTTTGACGCCGCCGGGACGCCGGTGGATTACCGGCTGGCCGAGATCAATCCGGCCTTTGAGCGCCAGACCGGACTCTATGGGGCGGCCGGAAAATGGGTCAGCGAGGCGGTGCCAGGCTTGGAGCGGCACTGGTTTGAGATCTATGGCGCTGTGGCCAAGACCGGAGAGCCGGTCCGCTTCGAGAACTGGGCCGAGGCCTTTGGGCGGTGGTATGACGTTCACGCCTTCCGGACCGGCGAGCCGCACGAGCATCGGGTGGCCGTGCTTTTCAATGACATCACTGCGCGCAAGGTGGCGGAAGACCAGCTCCGCGAGCTGAACGCCAACCTGGAAGCGCGGGTCGCGGCCCGGGTCGCCGAGCGCGATCAGCTCTGGAACCTGTCTCAGGACATGCTGGCGCGCGCCGATTTCAGCGGGATGATGTCGGCGGTCAGCCCGGCCTGGACGAAAATTCTCGGCTGGACCGAGGTGGAGCTGCTGGCGCGCGGCTACGCCACCTTCATGCATCCCGATGACGCCCCGGGAACGCTGGCGGCCATCGCGCAGATGAGCCGCACCGGTCAGCCCACCCGGTTCGAGAACCGGATCGCCACAGCCTCAGGGGGGTGGACGCCGATCGAATGGACGGTCACGCCGGAGGCTGACGGGACGAATTTTATCGCGGTCGGCCGCGACCTGACCGCCGCCAAGGCCCGGGACGCCGAGCTGGAAGTCGCCCAGGCCGCCCTGCGCC
>JAHUZY010000154.1 GCA_019264505.1 Phenylobacterium sp.
CTCGGGCCCCGGCGCCAACAACGGTAATGGAAACGGCCCGCCTGCGGGTGTCCCCGCGGGACCCAGCGCCAATAACGGCAATGGCGGCGGTCCGCCCGCGGACGTCCCCGCTGGTCCTGGGGCCAATAATGGCAATGGAAACGGCCCCCCTGCGGACGTTCCCGCTGGACCTGGCGCCAACAACGGCAATGGCGGCGGCAATGGCAATGGCAATGGCGGGGGACAGGGCCGACAGCCCTAGACGCCATGACTCCGCCCACTGCGCCCCTGGGGTTCTCACTGACCCGATGCCTGGCGACCGTCGCCGTCATCGTGGCCCTCGTGGCGGCGGTCACGGCGAGCGGCGCCCTGCGGCCGGTGGAAGACGCCCTGGCCAGCCAGCGGTTCGCGCTGATCCAGCGGCCGGCGAGCCAGGATCTGGTCCTGGTGGAGATCGACGCGAAAAGCCTGAGCGTCGCCGATGTCTGGCCGTGGGACCGCGACCGCTACGCCCAGGCGCTCGATCATCTGAGCGCTGCAGGCGCCGAGCTTGTGGGTTTCGATGTGGACTTCAGCGCCAGATCGACGCCGGAGATGGATCGCGCCTTCGCCGAGGTGATCGCCAAGACCCCAGGCGCGGTGACCCTTCCCACCTTTGTTCAGCCCGCCCAGCGCAGCACGGCCGGCGCGCCGATGGTCGAGAACACGCCCCTGGCGGCGCTGTCCGACGAAGCCCTGCTCGCCAGCGTCAACGTTGTCGCTGACCCAGACGGCCGGGTGCGTCGATATCTGCGGGGCTTCGCCGCGGAGGACGCCTTCCGCCCCTCCATGGCCGCCCTGATGGCCGGCGAGCCCTATGGCCGAACGGCGGCCTTCTCCATCGACTATGGCATCGAGCCGACCAGCATCCCGACCCTGAGCTTCCAGGACGTCTATGAGAACCGGTTTGACCCGGCGCTCGTCCGGGGACGCAAGGTGCTGATCGGCGCCACCGCCCTGGAACTGGGCGACAATCTCGCGACCCCGCGCCACGGGATCCTCCCAGGCGTGTTCGTCCACGCCCTGGCCTATGAGAGCCTGGCCCAGGGCCGCGCCCTGCACGCGCCCCACCCGCTGGTCACCCTGGTGCTGATCCTCGCCGTGGCCTTCACGCTCCGTCCGACCCGACGGACGATCACTCTGGAAGGGCTGGCCCGCCGGCATCTGCTGGTGCTCGTGCTGATCCTGGGGGCGCCGGTTGTCGTGCAGGCGCTGGCCCCTGCGGTCCTGCCGGTGAGTCCCCTGCTGCTGACCCAGCTGCTTTGCCTGGCGGTCGCGATCCAACTGGAGCTGCAGCGACGCGGGCAAGACATCGTGCGCGCCCGGGAGGCCGGCCTGCTGCATCTGGCCATGCACGAGCCCGAAACCGAGCTGCCGAACCGGCGCGCGCTTCTGGAAGAGATCGCCCGCGCCCGCCGCGGTGAGGCCGGCGCTGTCGCCGTCGTGGCCATCGGGGTCGATCGCTACGCGCAGATGCGGGCGGCCATCGGCTATGGCATGGCCAATGATGTGGTGCGTGCGGTGGCCGCTCGCCTCCTGAGGACCTGTCACGCCAGCCGGCTCGGCTATCTGTCCACGGGCGTGCTTGGCCTGGTGGTGCGCCGGGGCGATGTGGCGGCGTTGGAGGCTGAGCTCGCGCGTCTGGAGGCCCTGGACCCGGCCTATCAGGTGGATGGCGCCCTGGTGGACGCCTTCCTTCGCCTGGGCGTGGCCTATGACTGGAACCCGTCCGAGACGGACGAGCGGCTCCTCGAACAGGCGACCATCGCCCTGGATGAGGCCCGGCGGCAGACCAACCGGCGCCTGATGTTCCAACCCGCGGCCTTCCCCGATCCGACGCTGAACCTCTCCCTGATGAGCGATCTCCGGCAGGGTCTGGAAGAGGGTCAGATCGCACTGCACTATCAACCCAAGCGGGCGGCGGACGGCGCGATTGTCGGGGTCGAGGCGCTGATGCGCTGGACCCACCCGACCCGGGGCGCCATCCGGCCCGACATCTTCATCCTCGCCGCCGAAGAGACGGGCAGCATCCGGGAACTGACCGAGTGGACGCTGATCCAGGCCCTGGCCGACAGCTCAGCGCTGCGGCGGGCCGGTTATGATCTGAAAGTGTCGGTGAACGTCTCAGGCCGGGTGCTCTGCGATCTGGCCTTCCGGGACTTCGTCCTCCACACGGTCGGCGCGCGGGCGCACGAACTGTGCCTGGAGGTTACCGAGACCGCGGTCATCGAAAGCCCGCAGGCGGCCATAGCGGCGGTGAGCGCCTTCCGGCAAGCGGGGCTGGCCATCTCCATCGACGACTATGGCGTCGGGCTATCGTCGCTGTCCTATCTGAAGACCCTTGAGGCCGACGAACTCAAGCTCGACCGCAGCATCGCGACGGCGGTGTCCACTGAGCGCGATCGCCTGATCCTGCGTTCGACCATCGAGCTGGCGCACAGTCTCAACATGAAGGTCGTTGCTGAAGGGGTGGAAGACGCCGCGGTCGAAGCGGTCCTTCTCGGGCTCGGATGCGACCTCATTCAGGGCTATCTGGTGGCCCGCGCGATGCCGCTGGCCGAGCTGAAGCGCTTCCTGACGGCGGCTGAGCCCTCTCCAGCGCTGGCCGCCGCCTCCTAACACTCCAGCTGCGACGTTGCGCCATGCGACGTTTTGCAACGTGTTTTCAACATACTTAACGTGTGTAGTAGGGTGTCGCGATCTCCACATCGGGGACTGGATCGGCAGTCGAGGATCACCGCCCGTATCAGCGGCCCTCTCGCACCTGCCCAACGACACCCTCAGCCCTAGATCGCAAGTCCCGCGCCTTCACCCATAAGGGAGTCGCGTCGCGCCATTTGTTCTGCTTTTGTTCGAACGATGGAGGTGGCCATGACAAGACGATCACGGGGGTTTGAAGAGCAGGGCGCCGCAGCATTTGCTGCAGACTCGAAATGTTCTGAGCGGCGGGTGTGGGCCTATTGCGAGGCGGCCAACTGTGGCGGGGTGGCGGCTATCGACCTTGCCCGCTGGCCCCTACCGGCGGGGACGGGCGACAACCTGGCGTCGCTTGAAACGCGCATGAGATGCATTTGCGGCGCAAGACAGGCCCGACTGTCACGCATCCGTCCCGCCGCGACATCGCGACACGTCACGATCTACCCATTTTCGTAGAACGTCATTCTTGCAACTCATGGGTTACCGACGCTAGGCGGGTGGTGAGGAGCAACCACAACTTCTCACACTTGAAACATTTCGGCTCGACGGCGCTTCCGTTGGGACAACCTGCAAGAATGAGGAGACGGATTTGACGGAGTCCACGACCAAGAGCCCCGATCCCATGGACATCGCCCTGGGGGCGGCCGTGCGCATTCGCCGCCGGACCATCGGCATGTCGCAGGAGGCCCTGGCGGAACAATGCGGCGTGAGCTTCCAGCAAATCCAGAAATACGAAAACGGCGCCAACCGCATTTCCTTCTCCCGCCTGGTCCAGATCGCGCGCGCTCTGCGTTGCCGGGTGACTGACCTGCTGGACGTGCTGGACACCCCCGACGAGGAACCGAGCGTCGACCTCGACCTGCTGTCGCGGATGCGCACTCCCGGCGCCCTGGAGCTGCTCACGGTCTATGAACAGCTGCCGCAGGACGCCCGCACCGCCCTGGTCAGCTTCCTGCGCATCCTGTCGCCTGGGACCACCGCCCCGATGCAGACGGCGAGCGCCCGCAAGCGCGAACCGGCCTGAGACGGGGTCTTGCCGGCCGGCCACGAAAAAGGGCGCGACGTCACCGCCGCGCCCTCTTCCGCCGGATCGGCGCTCGCGCCGATCAGAGGGTCTTCAGATCCACCGCAGCGGTCTTGCCGCGCTCTTCGCGCAGCTGATAGCTGACCTTGTCGCCTTCATTGAGGGCGCGCATGCCGGCCTGCTCCACGGCGGAGATATGGACGAACACGTCCTTGCCGCCGTCATCCGGCTGGATGAAGCCGTAACCCTTGGTGGTGTTGAACCACTTGACCGTACCTGAGGCCATAATCTGTCGTCTCCCGACTAGCTGACGAAACGTGACGCCGCGGGAAACCGGGCGCCCGTCAACAATCTCAGTCCTCGGGAAACGCAGCTTAGCTCGGCCCAAATCTCGGATTGTCGCCCGTCAAATTTCGACGACGACCTTTCGCCGGTCAATCTGAAAAGGCCGCTATTCGGCGCCGAGAACGTGATCCACCACGGCCTTGGCGTCCTCTCCACCCCAGTCCGCGCCCCCCGACAGCCGGGCGCGCTCGATGCCGTCGGCCCCATAGATCACCGTGGTGGGCATGCCCGGCGCCGGGGGGACCAGGTCGAAGGCCAGCTTCATATTGGGGTCGCTGTAGAAGGCCAGCGGGGCGTGCTGGCCGATGAAGGTCCGCGCCTTGTCGATCTCGGTCGGGCGGTCGATGCTGACGGCCAGCACCCGCACCGGTTGACCTTCATAGTGCTTGGCGAGCGCCGCCAGGGTCGGCATTTCGGCGACGCAGGGCGGGCACCAGGTGGCCCACAGGTTCAGCACCACCACCTCGCCGCGGAAGTCGCCGAGCCGCACGGGCTGACCTTCAGGGTCATAGATGGTCGTCACCGGCGCCGGGCGGGGATCCTTGGGCGTCTGCAGGGCGGCCATCTCGCCCTTGGCGAAGGCGCGCATCCCGCGGCTCGCATCGGGATTGGTGGAAGCCTGGCCGATGATGTAGACC
>JAHUZY010000172.1 GCA_019264505.1 Phenylobacterium sp.
CGTCAGCCGCCCGGCGGTCGAGGCCGGCGAGCGCCTGGGCTTCCTGCCCGGCGATCTTTCGGAAAAGGTCGATCCCTATATGGCCCCGGTCTGGGAGGCGCTCACCGACATCATGGGCGTCGATCAGTTCCGCCGCCGTCGGGAGAAGGGCGAGATCGAACTGGCGCCCATCGCTTTCATGCGCGGCCGCACCCTGTCCCACGCCTTTGTCATCGTCGATGAGGCGCAGAACGCCACCCGGCTGCAGATGAAGATGGTGCTGACCCGTCTGGGCGAAGGCGCCCGCATGGCGGTCACCGGCGACCCCAGCCAGGTGGACCTGGTCAACATCCGGGATTCAGGCCTCGCCCATGCGGTCGCCCTGCTGGACGGGGTCGAGGGGGTGGGCGTCGCCCGCTTCGCCGCCGAGGACGTGGTGCGCCATCCCCTGGTCGAGCGGATCGTGCGGGCCTATGAGGCCGACGCCGCCATGAACGGACGCCCCGATTGATCGATATCGAGATTGAGGACGACGCCTGGGCTGAGGCCCTGCCGGACGCCGTCATCCTGGTTCGGGCCGCGGCGCTCGCCGCCCTGGACGGCGCGGGCGCGCGGCCGAAGGACGCAGGCGTCGACTCCGGGCTGGTGGCCGTCCTGCTCACCGATGATGAGGCCGTCGCCGATCTGAACGCCGAATATCGTCGCAAGACCGGGCCAACCAATGTGCTGTCCTTTCCTGCAGCCCAGAATCCTGAGGGTTTTCTGGGCGATCTGGCCCTGGCCTACGGGGTTTGCGCGAAGGAAGCTGAGCAGCAGAACAAGTCTCTGGCCGACCATTTGCAGCACCTGGTGGCGCACGGGGTCCTGCATCTTGTAGGCTATGACCATATGAACGAGGACGAGGCCGCCGACATGGAGGGCCTGGAACGGCGAATTCTCGCCGGTCTGGGCGTTCCAGATCCCTATGCGGCCGAACAGGGAGACCATGACTAGTTCGGAAGATCGAAGTCCGCCCGAGCCCGATCCCCCCCGACAGGGGAGCGGGTTTCGGGCCATTCTGAAACGGTTCAGCCGCCAGGGGAGCGCCCCGCAGCAGAGCGACATCCCCGCCGAACCGGAAAACCGCATGGTGCGGCAGGCCGAGGCCTTCCAGTCCCTGCGGGTCGACGATGTGATGACGCCGCGCGCCGACATCGTCGCCGTCGAACTCACCACCCCCTTTGGCGAGGTGGTTGATCGCTTCATCGACGCCGAACACTCCCGGATGCCGATCTACCGGGAGACCCTGGACGACCCCGTGGGCGTGGTGCACGTCAAGGACGTCTTCCGCCTGCTGTCGGCCAATGGCGCCGGGCCCAAGGCCGAGGACGCCTTTCTGCACCGCGTCCGCCGCGACGCCCTCTATGTGCCGGCCTCCATGCGCGCCGCCGACCTGCTGCTGCAGATGCAGGCCGCCCGCACCCACATGGCCCTGGTCATCGACGAGTTCGGCGGCACCGACGGTCTGGTGACCCTGGAAGACCTGATCGAGGCCGTGGTCGGCGACATCGACGACGAACATGATGTGGCCCAGGCCAAGTCGATCATCGCCCGGCCCGGAGGCGTGTTCGAAGCCGACGCCCGGGCCCCCCTGGAAGAGCTCGAGGCCGCCGTGGGCCAGCCCCTGGCGCCGCCAGATCTGGAAGAAGAGATCGACACCGTCGCCGGTCTCGTCACCGCCTTGGCAGGGCGTGTGCCCCAACGGGGCGAGCTGATCGCCCATCCGGCGGGTTTCGAGCTGCAGGTCCTCGACGCCGACCCACGGCGCGTGAAGCGGGTGCGCCTGCGTCCGACCCCCGCCACCCCGGCCACACCCCCAACCGCCGCACCCGCGACCCCGGACGGCGGCTGAGTTCGCTTGTCGCGCCTGGCTGATCATTATCTAGGCCTGGAAAGCCGTGCGCTGGGGCGGGCGGTCCTGGCTTTGGGCGCGGGGCTGGCGGCCGCGCTCGCCCATCCGCCGTTCGGGATCCTGCCGGGGCTGCTGGGCTTTGCCCTGCTTCTGCGGCTAGGCGATCAGGCCGCGCCTGGCCGCCCTCTGGCCTCGGCCTTTTTTCGCGGCTGGCTGGCGGGGCTGGGCTATTTCGCCCTCAGCGTCTGGTGGGTGACCGAAGCCTTCCTGGTGGACGCCGCCGCCCATGGCTGGATGGCGCCCTTCGCCCTGGTCCTGCTGGCCGGGGGCCTGGCCCTCTTCTGGGGGGCGGGGCTCTGGCTCTACAGGCTGATCCGGCCGCAGGGCCCGGCGCGGGTCCTGGTCTTCGCCGGCGCCCTGGCTCTGGCGGAGTTCATCCGCGGACACATCTTCACCGGCTTTCCCTGGAACCTGCCCGGGGAGGCCTGGCGCGCCGGCGGGGCGCCGTCCCAGGCCGCAGCCCTGGTGGGCGCCTATGGCCTGACCTGGATCACCCTGGCCCTGGCCGCCAGTCCGGCGGCCCTGCCCGGCCTGCCGCGGCGCCAGGCCATGGCCGTGGGCGGCCTCGCCGTCGCCGTGCTGGCCGGCCTCTATGGGGGCGGCGCCTGGCGCCTGGCCACCGCGCCAACCCCGAGGGAGGCTGCGCCGCTTGTCCGGATCGTTCAGGCGGATGTGGATCAGAAGGAGAAGTGGCGGCCGGAAAATCTCGATCTCATCTTCGACGACTATATCCGCCTGAGCCGCCAGCCCGCCGCGCGCCAGCCCGACGTGGTCATCTGGCCCGAGGGCGCCCTGCCCGCCGTCATCGACGACCTGCTGGCGCCGGGCCAGCCCTATCCCATCGCCCTGGCCCAGGCCTTCGCCCCTGGACAGGTGCTCATGCTGGGCGCCAACCGGGTGGGCTTGGGCGAGGATGGGGCGCTGGACTATTTCAACACCCTGGTGGCCTTCCGGCGGCTGGAAACCCCGGGGCTTGAGGTGGCGGGGATCTATGACAAGCACCGGCTTGTGCCCTTTGGCGAGTATCTGCCCCTGGGCGAGATCATGACCAGCCTTGGCCTGCGCAGCCTGGTGAACATGCCCGCAGACTTCACCGCCGGACCTCCGCCCCAGCCGCTGGCCTTGCCCGGCCTGCCGCCGGTGCAGCCGCTGATCTGTTACGAGGCCCTCTTCCCGCGATTCACCGGTCAGGGCGCGGCCCGCGGCGGGATTCGCGCCGAATGGATCCTCAATGTCTCCAACGACGCCTGGTTCGGGGCGACCAGCGGCCCCTGGCAGCATCTGAACCTCGCAAGCTACCGCGCCATCGAGGAGGGCCTGCCCATGGTGCGTTCCACCCCGACCGGCGTGTCGGGGGTCATCGACGCCCGCGGCCGCCTGCAGGCCGGCGCCTGGATGAGCCAGGGCCGGCGGGGGGTGATCGACGCCCCCCTGCCCCCGCCGGATGGCCCGACCCTGTTCTCCCGCCTGGGAAATCTGCCTTTCGCCATCATGCTGCTCGTTTCGGCGGCGACAGCTGGGGCTTTCTGGCTCCGTCGGCGCTGATGTCGGCCGGAGGCTCACAGGTAGTTTTGCGAGTGATGCGCAGTTCGGTTAAGGAATGGCCATGACAAAGGACCTCGAACTGGATCGCGCCCCCAATCCGGTCGACCGCCATGTGGGCCTGCGCATCCGCCTGCGACGCAAGGAGCTGGGGGTGAGCCAGGAACGCCTGGCCGAATCCATCGGCCTGACCTTCCAGCAGGTGCAGAAATATGAGCGCGCGGCCAACCGGGTCAGCGCCTCCAAGCTCTGGGAGATGGCCCGGGCTCTGAAGACCTCCGTGGCCTATTTCTACGAAGGCCTGGGCGATCCCGCCGCGGCCGGCGTCGACGGCGATGGCCGTGACACCGTGCATGACTTCCTGCTGACGCCGGAAGGGATGGAGCTGGCCACCCTGTTTCCCCGGGTTCGTCGGGCGAGGGTGCGGCGGCGGCTCCTGGACCTGGTCCGCACCATGGCAGAGGAGTCCGAACTCGAGGACGCCGAGCAGGACGCCCTGGAAGAAGTCTGACCGCGCAGCTTGCGGGATATAAGGATTTCTTTATAGGGTTGCCGGCAAGTTGCCGGCCCGCCGCCCGCGC
>JAHUZY010000211.1 GCA_019264505.1 Phenylobacterium sp.
GCCCAGAAGCGTGCTCAGCGCGAACAGGACGGCTCGGAGGTCAAGTCGGTCGACCTGGAGCGCCTCATCGCCGAAGGCCTGACCCTGATCGAACGCCGCAACGCCTTCGAGTTCATGCGCGATCAGGCGGCCGACCAGTTCGAAACCCACCTTCGCACAGCCTGGCGGCCCCGCACGGGCTCGATGGTCAACCGCAAGGCCCTGACCTCGGCGATGATCGACAGCCGCGACTTCATCGCCGCGCGCAAACGCGCCGAGAACGAGGTGATGCTGCCCGCCGGCGCCAAGGTCGCCTTCACCGGCGGAACGGAGTTCAACGACCATCAAGCCATCTGGGCGGCGCTGGACCGGGTCTGGGCCAAACATTCCGACATGGTGCTGCTGCATGGCGGATCGCCCAGGGGCGCCGAGCGCATCGCCGCCTGCTGGGCCGGCAATCGCAAGGTCGCACAGGTGGCGTTCAAACCGGACTGGACCCGGCATGCGAAGGCGGCGCCGTTCAAGCGCAACGACCAGCTGCTCGAGGTGCTGCCAATTGGGGTGGTGGTGTTCCCGGGCTCCGGCATCTCAGACAATCTCGCCGACAAGGCCCGCAAGATGGGGATTCCGCTGTTCGACTTCCGCAAGGGCGGCGGTGGCGGGTGAGCGCCGCCGCCTTCGGCCCTATGCCGTCTTGAGCGGCGCAAGATCGAGCGCAGCCTCTATGCCGCGCTCGGCGAGCACCCACTTGCCATCCTCCAGCGTGGCGCTGTCGCTCACGATGGCGAACGACCACTTCCCGACCGCGCCGGTCGACTTGTTCACGCGATGGCCGCTCGCTGCCCAGAACGTCGGTGCGCCGACGGCCGGATCGAGCAGCTCCTCAGCCGTCAGAGCATAGTGGATGTCCTCCACTACACCGTCATAGGTCTTGCCCCGATCCACCACGGTGACCTGATCACCCACCGACAGCGGACAGGCCGCCGCCGCGATCTGCTGGCGAAGCGTGGCGATCTCCGCCTGGGCTCCGAGGAAGCGCCGTTTGGCATCATCGAGTCGATCTTCGTCGGTCATCATCCGTCCCTGCAGTGCCCACCCGCGCTCTCATAGCCGCAATCCTTGGTCCAGATCCCGACCTTCAACAATCAACCCGTGAAGGGTCCGCTAAGCAGAGCTTGCGGCCGCTGGGCTGACGCCGGCGCGGTGATCGCGGCCGTGTTCCGGACGCTTCGGGCGCCTGTCGAGCGGGGATGGTCCCCGCCTCCAGACAGGAGCCGGTACGATGTCGCTTTCTCTCGCCCAACGCAGCGCCTGGAGCCTCGCCAAGACCCTGATGGTCTGCGTCACCCTCTTCAAGGCCGGTTCGGGGTTCGGCGTGATGCCGTCATCCGAGTTCGATGGCGAACCCGAGAGCATCGTTCATGAATACGATCCGTGGGCATGAACCAGCTCTAGCGTGCGGGAGCGCAAAACCGCGTTCCCGCCAAGCCGCTTTTGCGGCTATACTGACATCCGCGCTGTGGTGGTGGTGGAGGCGCGACCGTTCCTCTTTGCAACGGAGTGCACCACCATGATCATTCCCGGTCTCGTCGTACTGGTCGTCGCGCTAGGCGTGATGTGCTGGCTGCTGTTCAACCTCGCCGCCTTCGCGCTGCCCCTGTTCGCCGGTGTGTCGGTCGGGCTGATCGCCATGGACGCCGGCGCCGGTCCCCTCGGCGGCATTTTCGTCGGTCTTCTGGTCGGGGCGAGCACGCTCGTCGCGGGCCAACTCGTCTTCACCTTGGCGCCGTCGATCCCGGTAAGACTGGCGGTCGCTGCCCTGTTCGCGGCTCCCGCAGCCCTCGCGGGCTACCATGCCACGCTTGGCCTGGCCGCGATGGCGATTCCAACTGAAGGATGGCGGCAAGCGTTCGCAATCATCGGCGGACTCGTCATCGGGTTTACCGCGCTGGCCCGCCTGAGCCTGCCTCGCGAGCGGGTCGAACCCATGGCCGCGCGTGAGATGCGTATGTCCCGGCACTGATGGGTGCTCCGGACGCGCGAAGCCGCCAGACTGGCTGAAGCGGTGCAGGCGCTCTGCGTCGGGCGTTGGGGATACGGGAAACCTGATCTGCGGCGCAGGGCCATGCTCCAAAGGCGGAAAAGCGACGGTGTCGTGGAACGATCCTGCTTGGGCGCTCGCGCTCCCGGGGGACGTTTGGCGGCTCGGGGCAACGCTTCACCGGCCGAAAACCCGGGGTAGGAACGGGTCGGGCAGCGTTCGGCGCGTGGACCCGATACGCCGACTTACACGCTGGACTGGCCGGAACTTCTACGCCGGACGTTTCGCCTTGCTTGGCGGTTGGCAAGTTCGCCAGGTCTGTCGTCGGATCGGCTGTCAAAGCACGCCCCGTCCGCGGTCTCTTGATGGGCTGATCTGGCCGAAGGACGGCTTCGCCTCGAGCGCCTCAGCCGCAACGTCGTTCGTCCGACTTTCTTCCCCGGCCCTTCGGGCCTCCTCACGGGACAAGAAAGTCTCCCGACCGACATCCTCCGCTGCGCTGCGGCCCTGTCGGGTGCGTCGTCGCTCGCCTTGCGGCCCGTCGATCGCCATCGAGGCCGCGATGGGCGCGGTGCTCGAGACACCATCCAAGGAGAACGACCATGGCCACCATCGGCACCTTCAAGAAGAGCGGCAACGAGTTCAATGGCGAGATCGTCACCCTGAGCGTCCAGGCCAAGGGCGTCCGCATCGTCCCCGAGGCCAACCGCGGCGGCGACAACGCGCCCAGCCACCGGGTCTATGTCGGCCGGGCCGAAATCGGCGCCGCCTGGAGCAAAACCTCCAACGAGGGGCGCGACTACCTGGGCCTCAAGCTGGACGATCCCAGCTTCACCGCTCCGATCTACGCCAACCTCTTCGACGACGAGGACGGCGACACCTTCAGCCTGATCTGGTCCCGAGCCTCCAAGCGCAACGGCGACTGAGCCGATCACCCCGCCCGGGCCAGCCCGGGCGGGGCTTCGCTTGATAGGCGAAGACCAGCGGGCATGAGGCGCCGGATCAAGCCGGCGGCGGCGCTCCGGCGTCATGTGATGCGCCGGGTGGCCGCAAGAGATCTGCGGCGTCTACGCCCAGCACCCGCGCCAGCCGATCGACGACATCGATGCTCGCGGCATAGACGCATCGCTCCAATGCGCTGATATAGGTCCGGTCGATGTCGGCACGGTGCGCCAACTCTTCCTGCGAAAGCTCCTGGGCCTGCCGGTAAGTCCTCAGGTTAAGCGCGAGCACCTCTCGTATCTCCATGGACGAGACAGCATGGGCTTGTCGAGTATTTCACCACGGAGTATTCTCTACAGACCTCATGCGCGGAGGCGTCGAGCGTGGAAGCAGTCCCCACTTCCTGGCTTCCAGCAGGGCGACGAATTTACCCTGTGGCCGCGCCATCGCGTTTCGCTCACTCTGCGCTCCAGCCTTCGCTACAAGGCCCGCCGCGATGAACGACCGCCCTTTCCTGGACCAAGCGCCAGACGCGCCCGAGCTGACCGACTATGATCGCGGTCAGATGCAGACTTATCTGCGCCTGCTGGACGCGGCTGACGAGGGCGCTGACTGGCGCGAAGTGATGCGGATCGTCTTCGGCCTTGACCCCGACGTCGACACAGGGCGCGCACAAACCCTGTACGACAGCCATCTGGCCCGGGCGCGCTGGATCAGCGCCCAGGGCTATCAAGGTCTTGTCTGGAGCAAATGACCGCCCCAGGCGCTGTCGCCAGGGAGGCGTTGCGCTGTGCCAGCCAAGGTGCGAGACAATCAGAATCAACGCCCGAGATGAGCAAAAGGCCTGATCGGTTTTCGCGATCACTTGCTCAGCGTCTCCGGGGTTCAATCTTTCCGTCCGAAACCCGAATCCTCTGCCGCGCGCGCAACTCCAGCGCGTCTCAGTCAGGGGGATCGTGATGTCGAGCAAGCCGAACTGGCGTGATCCGGCCGCCTATCGTCAGGCGGCGCAGCTCCCGGTTGCGGATCTGGCCTGGGAGTTCCTGCGGCGCGACATCGGCTATCGGCGGGCCTATGCGTCCGCGGTGCGCCACACGCCAGCCGCCGACCTGATCGCGCAGCGCTGGGGCTTGCGATTTCGCCGTGGACCCACGCCTGGCCGCAGGCGATGCCGAAGTCTATTGGCTTCCGAGCCTTGATCCTCGCCTTGTCCAGCTCGTCGGTGACACGAGCGGACTGGCCGTCACCACCACATCAGACCTCCCTGCGCGCCAGGTGCGGCGCGCCGATGAGGGCGCCTACGCCAAGCTGGGCCTGCCCACTGGCGCGAGCATAGCTCTAACTCCGGCCGACCTTCCGGCGGACGCTCCCCTCATGGCGCTGGTTCCGCTCGACGCCAGCGCGCCGACCCGCCTTGAAGCACTGGCGCACTTGTGGCGCATCCTTCTCGGCCAGTCCTCCGGCACGCCCCCGGGCGACATCAGCCTTTCGCGGCGGGAGCGGCTCGCCATGGCGCTGCGGGCCGTGGACGGCCGTCAGGCGAGCGCCACCCGCCGCGAGATCGCCGAAGTCATCTTCGGTCCCGACGCGGTGCCTGACGGCGTCGCCTTCGACGACCACCACCTGCGCAGCCGCACGTCCCGCCTGATCCGCGACGGCCTCGCCATGATCGCTGGCGGCTATCGCAAGCTCCTCAAGCCCTAGCATCGACAGGCGCGATCCGGGCCTGCGCCGGGTCGCAAACGCGGACCCTCGTTTCCGACCCGCCTCGACCCTTTCGCACTTCGCCAATCTCGCCTCCGACCGACGGCCGCCCTCGCGGGCCGCCGCAAGCCTTCGGAGGCCCGATATGTCCTCACCCGCCGCCTTGCCGCCCCGCTACCTGCGCACGCCCGAAGCCGCTCGGTTTCTGGGCCTTTCGGGGCGCACCCTCGAGAAGCACCGGACCTATGGCACCGGACCTCGCTACTCCAAGATCGGCGGTCGCGTGGTCTACCGCGTCGACGACCTGCAGACCTGGGTCGATCGCGGAGCCAAGTCCTCGACCAGCGATGAGACCGGCAGCGTGGTCCTGCCCGCAAAACGCCACGCCATTGCCCCGCCGGCTTTCGCCGACGAGCGGCGCGGCTGAGTACGGGATCCGGTGCGATGTCGGCGCGGCGACGCCCCTCCCTTGAGCGTGAGCAGCTGGAACTGTTCCGGGCCCTGCCGGGCGACCTCGCGCCGCGCGACGCGCAGGACCTGATGGCCTATCCGTTCTTCAGCCTGGCCAAATCCAAGCGCCTCAAGCCGATCGATTTTCAGGCGGGGCCTGTCGCCATCCGCGTCGAGGCCGTCCCCGAGCACGGCATGGCCACGATCTGGGACGCGGATGTCCTGATCTGGGCGGCGAGCCAGCTGGTGGAAGCCCGCGACCATGGCCTTCGCACCTCCCGCCTGATGGCCGCGACGCCCTACGAAATCCTGACCTTTGTCGGCCGAGGCACCTCCGTTCGTGACTACGACCGGTTGAAGGCTGGCCTCGACCGCCTGCAGGCGACGACGATCGCCACCACCATTCGCCAGCCCACCGAGCGGCGGCGACACCGCTTCTCCTGGATCAACGAGTGGAAGGAAACCGCCGACGCCAAGGGCCGGCCCTATGGCATCGAGCTGATCCTGCCCGACTGGTTCTACTCAGGGGTCCTGGACGATGCGCTCGTTCTCACCATCGACCGCGCTTACTTCGATCTCACCGGCGGGCTCGAGCGCTGGCTGTACCGCATTGTGCGCAAACACGGCGGGCGCCAACCCGGCGGCTGGAGCTTCGACCTCACCCATCTTCACGCCAAGTCCGGCTCGCTCAGCCCGCTGAAGCATTTCGCCTACGACCTGCGGGACATCGTCCGGCGCCAGCCCCTGCCTGGCTACAAGCTGACGCTCGAACGCCCCTATGGCTTCGACCGGCTGGTCTTCGTCCCCACCACCGATCCCCTGGACTTTGCCATTCCTCGCCGCCTGCGGGTCGCCGCGACGGGGGAAAAGCTGTGAATTGTCTCGTGCTATCGAGGACCGGGACTATCGTGCCATCGGGGACCGCGACCTCGTGCCATCAGGGACCGAATTGGCGGAATAAGTCCTATGTTTCCGCGACTTGCCTGCCCCTTAACTTCCCTAACCTAGAATCCTACGGATTCTTTCTAACGCCCGGCATCCGCCCTGAAGCCGCTTCATTCAGGCGGCCGCCAGCGGGTGGACGCCGATGATCGTCGCCCTGCTCAACCAGAAGGGCGGCGTCGGCAAAACGACCCTCGCCTTGCACCTGGCCGGCGCCTGGAGCGCTCGCGGTCGGCGGGTGCTTGTGGTCGACGCGGACCCGCAAGGCTCGGCCCTGGACTGGGCTGAACAACGCGTGCGCGAGGGTCTGCCGCGGCTGTTCGGCGTTCTCGGCCTGGCGCGCGAGACGCTGCACAAGGAGCTTCCGGAGCTTGGACGCGACGTCGACCATGTGGTCGTCGATGGGCCGCCGCGCGTCGCAGGGATCGCCCGCTCGGCGCTGCTCGCCGCCGATCTAATCGTCATTCCGGCTCAGCCCTCTCCCTTCGACGGCTGGGCTTCGGCCGAAATGCTCAGGCTGCTCGACGAGGCCCGGGTCTTCCGCCCGCAGCTACGCGCCAGGATGCTTCTGAACCGTTGCGCGGCGCGCACGGTGATCGCCCGCGAGACGGCCGAGGCCCTCATCGATCAGGATCCCCCGGTGCTGGCGAGCCGCATCGGCCAGCGCGTCGCCTTCGCCGACGCCGCGCGGACCGGGCGACTAGTTTCCGAAATCACCGGCGGCGAGCTGGCGACGCGCGAGATCAGCGCCTGTGCGGCCGAACTCGATGGGCTGGCGCCATGACCGGCAGCCGCAAGCCCGCCTTCATCCAGCGTCCCAGCGATCCCGAGGCGTGGGTGCGCGCACCGGACCGCGCTGCGATCGGGCCCAAGGAGGCGTTCACCGCGCGCCTGACGATCGACGTCACCCCGGCCATGCGCGGCCGGCTCAAGATCATCGCCTTCCGCAACGGCCAGACCGTGGCCGATATGCTCCGCGCGCTGCTCGAGCGCGAATTCCCTGACGACGGCGACGCCTCATGACTGGGCTCGCCGCCGCCAGAACCCGGGTCGAGCTCCTTCATCTGGAAGGCAAGATCGAACGCTGGATTCGCTTCGGCGAGGTAGCCGAAGAGGAGATCCTGGATCGCCGCCGTCGCGCCCTGTGGTTTGCGCCAGGCAGCGTCTTCGCCTTCGTCCGCTGGGCCTCGGGCGATCATGGCACGATCGTCTCGCGCATCGACATCCTTCGCGCCTGTCGCGCCGAAGAGGCCTACACGACCATACCCGGCGTCACTCCCGGCGGCGAACTGCTGCTGCGGGCGAACGGATGGCGCAAAGTCGAGCGCGTCCTCGTCGCGATTGATCAGGTCGAGGCGCTCGGCGTGCCGCCGACCGACGCCTGCCCCGATCATTGGCGACACATCCACAACCGTCTCGCCGCTGCTGACGAGCCGCGCCCCTATACGGCGCGGCGGCATGCGGCGTGGCTCGCACGGCGGAGCCTGGACCTATGACCCGCGTTTGGAAACCCTTGATGGCGGCGTCCGCCGCCGTCGCGCTTCTTGCGATCATGGCGGTCACCCAGCCGGCGCCGCGGCTGATCTGGAACGCCAGCGCCAGCGTGCCGATCGGCCTCTACGCGATCAGTCCGCCTCGGCCGCCGGCGGCGGGGGATCTCGTCGCTGTCGAGCCGCCAGCGCCGCTCGCCGACTTTCTCTCCGCAGGCGGCTATCTCCCGCCAGCCGTGCCGCTGCTCAAGCATGTCGCCGCCCTTCCCGGAC
>JAHUZY010000226.1 GCA_019264505.1 Phenylobacterium sp.
CGCCAGATCCGTCAGCTGACGCTCCAGCTGGTCCCAGGCGAAGCCTGGCATCGACTCCGCCTGCGGCGAGGGTTTCGGCCACTTTTCCTCGAAGGCCTCGATCTCGCGTCTGAGGTGCAGGGCCCGGTTCACCGACGCCCGCCGATCCTCGCCATTCCAGTGCTTCATGGGTCTCGCCTCCTGATGAGGCTTCACCCGACCATGCCGGCGGCGGCCGGTCTGTCCTGACCGTGTCCTGTCCTGATGCGATCAGGACAGACCCAGGCGCAGCCCCGCTCTCCCGCTCATGATCGGCCAGCAGTCGGGCGGCGTGGTAGCGGTCGTTGACCCCCAGCTTGCGCCGCGCCCGGTCGCAATAGGTGTCCACCGAGGTCTTGGACATCCCCAGCTCACGGGCGATCTGCTTGGAGCTGAAATGGCGATCCACCAGGCGCAGGCACTCCCGTTCCCGCGCGGTCAGCAGCTGCACCTGTTCCGTCATGACCCTTCATCCCCGATGGATGGTTTCACTACACGCTATGCGGGGGTCTGCGTCCATCTCCCGCCTTCGAACGTATAGCCCAACAGATGGGATCGCTCAGAGGTTGAGCGTCAAGATGGAGCCGGAGATGAATTTGACGGAGTCGGATGCGAAGACGGACGTCGACGGCGTCGATCGGGCGATCGGCGCCCGGGTTCGCGCCCGCCGTCGATCCCTCAGCATGAGCCAGTCGGACCTGGCCGAGCGGCTGGGAGTCTCCTTCCAGCAGGTTCAGAAATACGAACGCGGCGCCAACCGTATCTCGGGCTCCACCCTGGTGGCGGCCAGCCGCGCCCTGCAGACGACGGTGAGCTGGCTGGTGGGCGAAGAGACCCACGACAGCGCCCCGCCGGACGAGGCCTTCACGGCCCTGATGACCCCGGGCGCCCTCGAGATGCTGGAAGCCTACCGGGTCATTCCCCGTTCCCGGGCGCGCCAGGCCCTGCTGGCCCTGGCCCGGGAGATGGCCCGGGACGACGAGCCTCAGCCCGGGCTTTGACGGGCCGTTAAATCCGGCGGGTCTAGGCTGGAGACATGGGAACGCCAGCCGACCACATTGATGGGCCCGCCGCCGATGGCGAGCAGATCAGCACAGGGCAACTCGCCGCCCTCAGCCACGAATTCCGCACGCCCCTGAGCGGCGTGCTCGGCATGGCGCGTCTCCTGGAGGGGACGCGACTGAGCGCCGAGCAGCGCGCCTATGTGAGCGCCATGCGTGACTCTGGCGAACATCTGCTGGGTCTGGTCAATGAGCTGCTGGACTTCGCCCGCCTGGGCGCCGGCAAGGTCGAGCTGCGCGCCGCCCCGGTTCCGGTGGAGGAGCTGCTGCGGGCGGTCTGCGAACTGCTCAGCCCCCGGGCCCACGAGAAGGGCCTGGAGATCGCCTGGGCCTCGCCGGACGCCGAGGCGGTTCTGTTGGCTGACGAAAGCCGCTTGCGGCAAATCCTGCTCAACTTCGCCGGCAACGCCGTGAAATTCACCGCCAACGGCGGTGTCCTGCTGGGGGCGGCGCCTGCGGGCGAGGGACGCTGGCGCTTCACCGTCACGGATACGGGCCCTGGCGTCAGCCAGGCCGCCCGGGACCTCATTTTCGAAGCCTTCGCCCAGTCAGATCCCAGCCATCAGCTGACCGGGTCTGGCCTGGGCCTGGCCATCGCCCGGCGCCTGGCCCTGGCCATGGGGGGCGAGGTGGGCGTCGAAACCGCGGCCCACGGCGGCGCGGTCTTCTGGTTTGAGGCGCCGTTCGAGACCCTGGCCGGATCGACAGCGGTCCCGTCGCGACCGCTGGCCGGCCTGCGGGTCGGGATCGCCTCTCCCAACCTTGTGGTGCGCGAGGCCGCCAGTCGGCAGGTGCTGGCCTGCGGCGGGACGCCGGTGGTCGCCGCTCAGGTGGAGGAGCTCCTGCCCCTGACCGGGCCGCAGGACGTCCTGTTGCTGGACCACGCGCTCGGCCAAGGGGGGCGCAAGGTGCGCCGCCCCTTCGACCGCCCGGCCCTGATCCTGCTGGCGCCGGAGGAGCGCGACCGCATCGCCCGCTACCGGGCCTCTGGATTCTGCGGCTATCTGATCAAGCCCCTGCGGCGCGCCTCCCTGGCCGAGCGGGTGCTGGCGGCCCTGCAGAGCGCGGCCGACCAGGCTCCGGCGCCGGACGATGACCGGGTCGCCCCGGCGACGGCGCCTGGCGCCCGGGTGCTGCTGGTGGAGGATAATCCGGTCAATGCGCTGCTGGCCCGCACCCTGCTAAGCCGTGAAGGTTGCAGCATCGACCACGCGCTCACCGGCCATGAGGCCCTGGCCGCCCTGCAGGTCGGCGCCTATGACCTGGTGCTGATGGACATGCGTCTGCCCGACATCACGGGCGAAGAGACCACGCGGCGACTGCGCGCCGCCGGCGTCGAGACTCCGGTGGTCGCCCTGACGGCCAACGCCTTCCAGGAGGACCGGGAGGCCTGCATGGCCGCCGGCATGAACGACTTCCTGGTCAAGCCCCTGGCCGTAGAGGCCCTGCGCATCGTGCTTTCCCGCTGGGCCCGACGGTCCCTGGACGCCCCGGTCTGGACGGAAGCCGCAGGGCGCGCCAAGGTCGGCTGAATCTGGCGGGGCGTCCCGCCTCGGGGGGAGACGCCATGAACACCCAAGACGCCGGCCAGACGCCAGCGCCCAAGCCCAGCCTGTGGTCGGCCCTGACCGTCTATGGGGAGCGAAGGGCGCTGATCATGCTGGCCCTGGGCTTCGCCTCGGGCCTGCCCAACCTGCTGATCTTCGACACCCTGTCGGCCTGGCTGCGGGAGTCGGGCCTGTCCCTTCAGGTCATCAGCATCTTCTCCCTGGCGACGCTGGCCTATTCCATGAAGCTGCTCTGGGCTCCGCTGGTGGACCGGACGAAGATCCCGTGGCTCACCAACCGGCTGGGCCATCGGCGATCCTGGATGCTGGTGGCCCAGGCCGCGGTGATGATCGGCCTGTGGCTGGTGGCCGGCGGCGATCCGGTGCGCAATCTCGGCATGATGGCGCTTCTGGCGGTGCTGGTGGCCTTCGCCGGCGCGACCCAGGACATCGTCATCGACGCCTGGCGGATCGAGGCGGCTGGCGAGACCCGTCAGGGCGCTCTGGCGGCCGCCTATCAGTGGGGCTACCGCATCGCCATCATCGTGGCCGGCGCCGTGCCGCTGATCCTGGCCCAGCAGTACAGCTGGAACGTCTCCTATCTGGTCATGGCCGCCCTGATGCTGGTGGGGGTGGCCGGCGTCCTGGGCGCCCCGCGGGAAGCCCAGCACATTGTGCGCGCCATCAATCTGGAGGGCGTGCCCTCACGGCCCGGACTTGAGCTCCCCGAATGGCTGGCCCGTCTGACCCTGGTGGTGGCCGGCGCCATCGTCCTGGGCTCGGGCCTGGCCGGTTCGGCCGACATCCTGGCCCAGGGGCTCGGCGCGATCGGCCAGGCCGGCGCCGGCGAGTCCCTGGCGGGCGCCTGGACGAGCCGGCCCTGGGGGGTCTTCCTGCAGGTGGGCGCCGTGCTGGCGGGCGGCGGTCTGATCGTGCTGGCGGCCTTTCCGATCCCGGGCTTCCGCACCCGGCCCGGCGTCTATCTCTCGGCGGCGCTGTTTGATCCCTTCATCGACTTCTTTGATCGCTACCGGGGGACCGCGGCCCTGATCCTGGCCCTGATCTGTCTCTATCGGCTGGCGGATTTCGTCCTCAACATCATGACCCCCTTCTATCTCGACCTGGGCTTCACCCTGGTGGAGATCGCCGAGGTGCGGAAGGTGTTCGGGGTGGCCATGTCCATGCTCGGCGTCTTCCTGGGCGGGCTGGCGGTGGCGAGGTTCGGCCTGCTCCAGGCCATGCTGATCGGCGCCTTTGCAGGCCCCCTGAGCAACCTGATCTTCGCCTGGCTGGCCCTGAAGGGGGCTTCGCTTCCCGCGCTGTTTGTCGCCATCGGCGTGGACAATGTGGCCGGCGGCTTCGCCGGCACCTGCCTGATCGCCTACATGTCCAGCCTGACGGGCCACGGCTTCACCGCCACCCAGTATGCGGTCTTCTCATCCTTCTACTCTCTGCCGGGCAAGCTCCTGGCCTCCCAGTCGGGCCGTATCGTCGAGAGCACGGCGGCGGCGGCTGAGGCCGGCGGCGTCCTGGGGGGACTGCGCGGCCTTTTCGCCGGCCTGCCGGCCGAAGCCTATGCCGGGGCCGTGGAGAAGTCCGGGGTCAGCCCCGCCTCGCTGGGCACAGGCTATCTGCTGTTCTTCGTCTATTCGGCCGCGATCGGGGTGGTGGGCATCGTCCTGGCCTTCATGGTCGCCGCGCGCCAGAAGCCGCTGGCCCCTCAGCCCGCCGAGGGTGAGGCCGAAGGAGCTGCGCCCTCGCCGCCCGGCTGACCCGGCGCCTTGGGCGCTGCGCCCTCCGGCAGGGCTTCCGGAGCGGGGATGGCCGCCGGCGTCCCGCGGTCCGGCCGGGCGTTGGCGGCGTCCGGCGCGATGCAGATCACCTGGGCCACCCGCAGGTCGCGGCGCAGATTGTCCGCCACACGGCCGTAGTTTTCCGGGGTGACCGGCTCGCCCACGGCGAAGTTGGCCGCCTGCCGGCCTGAGGCGTTCAGGGCGGTCAGCACGGTTTCCGGCGAGGTGGTGTAGATGCGGCCCCGCCGCGGCGCCTCGGCCACCGTCACCCCGATGACCCGGCCGCCGCTGTCCAGGGCCGGCGCCCCCGACAGCCCCGCCAGGGTGCCGGTGAGGCCATCTGTGCGGCCGGTCTCGGCCCAGACCAGGACCGACTCCGTGCGCTCGCCCCGGCCGCGGACGACGAGGTTCTCGCGGCCCAGTAGGCGCGAGGTCGCCTCGCCGGCGCGGCCCTGCGGATAGCCCGGGTGGAAGGCCCGGTCCCCTCGGCGCAGGGTCCGGTCGAGGCCCAGCGGCAGGGCCGGCGCCCCGCCCTCGGTGATCAGAATGGCGGCCTCGCCCCGGGGGTCGATGAACACCTCGGCGTCCACCCCGCGGCCGTCGGCGACCATGATGGCCGCATGGCTGCAGCCTTCCACCACATGGCGGGCGGTCATCCAGACGCCATCATCAGAGACGGCGAAGGCCGTGCCCGCCCCGGGCTCGGCGGTCTGCGGCACCTCGACCACCACGGCGGGATCAAAAGGCGAGGCCGGTCCGAGCGGCAGGCCTTCCTCGCCCGGCACCGGCGGCGGCGGCGGCGGCGCAGCGGCGTTCTCCTGCCGGCCCACGGCCGAGATCAGGAGGGCCAGCACCACGGCGGCGTAGACGAGCCAGTCCGGAAGACGGGGAAAGTGCATCAGGCGGTCAGGTCGCCACGGCTGCGGCGAGGATCAGGGCGGTGGCGAGCTTGGCGCCCACCAGCAGGGCGGCGGCGGCGACCTCGCCCTCCTGGATCCGCTGCGGCAGGCCCCGCAACAGCAGGTCCACCAGCCGGAAGACCAGCAGCTGGACCATCACCGTCGAGACCCCCCAGATGATGATCTCCACCAGGGAGGTGGACGAGTTCAATGACAAGGCCAGGGGGGCGGCCAGGCCCACCAGCACGCCGCCCAGGGAGATGGCGGCCGCGGCGTTGCCGTCGCGGATCAGGGCGACTTCCTTGTGTGGGGTCAGCAGCACATAGAGCGCGGCCCCCAGGAACAGGATCAGCACCGCCACGCCAGCGTGCAGCAGGGTCGTGGGAAAGCCGATGGCGAAGGCCTGGATTTCCGGAGACTGAAGGTCGGGGGGCATACGGTCTCACCTCGGCGGGGTCGGGAGGGGGATGGTTAGCACGAGGTCCGCAGGCCACGGCAAGCAGTTCAGGCCGCAGGTGCGTCCTTCGCCTCTGGCGCGAGGGGATCAGACCCGGAAAGGGCGAGCGCCGCCTGATCCAGCCTGCGCCGCTCGCTGGCCCGCATCTTCTCGCTCTCCGACTTCAGCTGACCGCAGGCGGCCAGGATGTCCCGCCCTCGGGGGGTGCGGATGGGGGAGGCGTAGCCGGCCCGATTGAGCACCGCGGCGAAGGCCTCGATGGTCTTCCAGTCCGAGCAGGCATAGGGCGAGCCCGGCCACGGATTGAACGGGATCAGGTTGATCTTGGCCGGGATGCCCTTGATCAGGTTCAGCAGGGCCTTGGCCTCGGCGGGGCTGTCATTCACGCCCTTGAGCATCACGTATTCGAAGGTCACCCGCCGGGCGTTGGACAGGCCGGGATAGGCGCGGATCCCGGCCATGAGCTGGTCCAGCGGATACTTCCGGTTCAGGGGCACCAGTTCGTCGCGCAGCTCATCATTGGTGGCGTGCAGGGAGATGGCCAGCATGGCCTGGGTCTGGTCGCCCAGCGGGATCAGCTCCGGGACCACGCCGGAGGTCGACACCGTGATCCGCCGCCGCGAGATGGCGATGCCCTCATTGTCGGCGATGATGTCGATGGCGGCGGCCACATGGGGCAGATTGTAGAGCGGCTCGCCCATGCCCATAAAAACGATGTTGGAGAGCCGGCGGTCCTCCTTGGGGCTCGGCCACTCTTCCAGATCATCGCGCGCCACCTGAACCTGGGCGACGATCTCGGCCGCCGTCAGGTTGCGCACCAGGGCCTGGGTGCCGGTGTGGCAGAAGGTGCAGTTCAGCGTGCAGCCTACCTGGCTGGAGACGCAGAGCGCGCCCGAGCGACCCACATCGGGGATGTAGACGGTCTCGACCTCGATGCCCGGCGCCATGCGGATCAGCCACTTGCGGGTGCCGTCACGGGAGACCTGACGCTCCACCACCTCGGGGCGGGAGAGGGTGAAGGCCTCGGCCAGGGCCGCACGGGTTTCCTTGGCCACGTCGGTCATGGCGTCGAAGTCGGTGAGCCCATAGTGGTGGAT
>JAHUZY010000236.1 GCA_019264505.1 Phenylobacterium sp.
GTGGTCGCGGCCATGTCCGGGGGCGTGGACTCCACCGTCACCGCCGCCCTGCTGGCCAAGGCCGGCTATGACGTGGTCGGTGTCACCCTGCAGCTCTATGACCATGGTCAGGCCCTGGCCAAGAAGGGCGCCTGCTGCGCCGGCCAGGACATCCACGACGCGCGCACCGCGGCCGAGGCCATCGGCATTCCCCACTATGTCCTGGATTACGAAAGCCGCTTCCGCGAGGAGGTGATGGAGGAGTTCGCCGACGCCTATCTGCGCGGCGAGACGCCGATCCCCTGCGTGCGCTGCAATCAGACGGTCAAGTTCCGCGATTTGCTGGACGTGGCCCGGGACCTGGGCGCCGAGGCTCTGGCCACCGGCCACTATGTGCGCCGGGCCGCGGGCGGCAACCGACCCCACCTGCAGCGGGCCGTGGATGCGACCCGGGACCAGAGCTATTTCCTTTTCGCCACCACGCCCGAGCAGCTGGACTTCCTGCGCTTCCCCTTGGGCGGCCTGCCCAAGACCGAGGTGCGGCGGGTGGCCGCCGAGCTTGGCCTGGCCATCGCCGACAAGCCCGACAGTCAGGACATCTGCTTCGTGCCGGAGGGCCGCTACACCACCGTCATCGACCGCCTGCGCCCGCATGGGGCGGAGCCGGGCGACATCGTCCATATGGATGGCCGGGTGCTCGGCCGGCATGAGGGCGTGACCCGCTACACCATCGGCCAGCGCCGGGGCCTGAACGTCGCCGTGGGCGATCCCCTGTTCGTGGTCCGCATCGACGCCGAGCGCCGCCAGGTGATCGTCGGCCCCCGGGAAGCCCTGCTGACCGGCGCCCTGCGGCTCAAGGAAACCAACTGGCTGGGCGAATCGGCCAGCTTCGCCGCCGCCTGCGACGAGGGCCGGCCGGTCCTGGCCCGGGTGCGCTCCACCCGCGAACCGGTCCCGGGGAGGCTCGCCTGGGTTGGGGATGAGGTCGGCGTGGTGTTCGACGGCGCCGAGGAGGGCGTCGCGCCCGGCCAGGCCTGCGTCCTCTATGCGCCGGAAGATCCCGACCGCGTCCTGGGCGGGGGCTTCATCGCCGCCACCGTTGCGGCTCAACCCTGAGCGGAGTCAGATTTTCCGCAGCACCCCTGGTCAGGCCCGCCGCGGTCTGGCAGGCCATATTCCTGTCGAACCCGCAGGGCACAGGATTCTGCTACAGCCCTTCTCGTCCTCCCCGACCCCCACGGAACCTTCCTGTTCATGGCTTTTGATTCCTCGGCCCCTGCGGGTCGCCTCAGCGCCGCCCATTGGCGCAAGACGCTGGCGGCCTATCGTGGCCCGCAGCTTTCCCGCAGCCTGGCGGAGATCGCCTGGACCCTGCTGCCCCTGACCGCTTTCGCCCTGGCCGCGACCCTGCTTGCAGCCAATGGAATCTGGCTGGGTCTCGTCCTGACCATCCCGGCGGCGGCCTTCCTGGTGCGGATGTTCATGTTGCAGCATGACTGCGGGCATGGCTCGCTGTTCGCCAGCCGGGCGGTCAACGACGCGGTCGGCCGGGTGCTCGGGGTGCTGACCCTGACCCCCTACGGCTACTGGCAGGCCTCCCACGCCAACCACCACGGGACGTCGGGCAATCTCGACCGCCGCGAGCTGGGCGCCATCGAACTGATGACCGTCGAGGAATATCAGGGGCGATCGGCGCTCGGCCGGTTCCTCTACCGCTTCTATCGCCATCCGGTGGTGCTGTTCGCCATCGGGCCGGCCTACATGTTCTTCCTGCAGCACCGCCTGCCCATTGGCATGATGGGCGACCGCAAGGCGTGGATCAGCGTCATGGGGACCAATCTGGGGATCGCCGCAGTCATCACCGCCGGCGTGACGGTCTTCGGCGCTGTCCCGTTCCTGGCGGTCTATGGCGCCACAGTGTTCATGGCCGCCGCCGCCGGCGTCTGGCTCTTCTATGTGCAGCACCAGTTCGAACAGACGAGCTGGGCGCGGGCGGGAAGCTGGAACCTGCACGAGGCCGCCCTCAATGGCAGCTCCTTCTACGACCTGCCGCGGCCGCTGGCCTGGCTGACCGCCAATATCGGCGTGCACCATGTCCACCATCTGCACAGCCGCATTCCCTTCTACCGGCTGGGCGACGCGCTGAAGGACTATCCGGAGCTGCGCGACTACAGCCGGCTGGGGGTGCGCGAGAGTCTGGGCTGTGCGCGTCTGGCCCTGTGGGACGAGGCGGCCGGGCGCATGATCGGCTTCAAGGACCTGCGCCAGCCGGCCTGAGGCCGCCGACAGCCGGGCTGGAGGGGGCGGCGCGGCCGGAGTATCTTCCGGCCATGAGCCAGACCGATCCCGTCGTCATCGCCGCCTTCGCCCGCACCCCCATGGGGAGCTTTCAGGGCGCCTTGTCACCCCTGAAGGCCACCGAGCTGGGGGCCGCGGCGGTCCGCGCCGCCGTCGCCCGCTCAGGCGTCGACCCTGACCTGGTCGAGCAGATCTTCATGGGCTGCGTCCTGCCGGCCGGGCTCGGCC
>JAHUZY010000275.1 GCA_019264505.1 Phenylobacterium sp.
GTCCTAGCTGTCGAGGAAGCTTCGCAGCTTCCGCGACCGGCTCGGATGCTTGAGCTTGCGCAACGCCTTGGCCTCGATCTGGCGAATCCGCTCGCGGGTCACGCTGAACTGCTGGCCGACCTCTTCGAGGGTGTGGTCGGTGTTCATGCCGATGCCGAAGCGCATCCGCAGCACGCGCTCTTCCCGCGGGGTCAGCGAGGCCAGCACCCGGGTGGTGGTCTCGCGCAGGTTCGACTGGATGGCCGCATCGATGGGCAGGACCGCGTTCTTGTCCTCGATGAAGTCGCCCAGGTGGGAGTCTTCCTCGTCGCCGATCGGGGTTTCGAGGCTGATCGGCTCCTTGGCGATCTTCAGGACCTTGCGGACCTTTTCCAGCGGCATGGCCAGCTTTTCGGCCAGTTCTTCCGGGGTCGGCTCGCGGCCGATCTCGTGCAGCATCTGGCGCGAGGTGCGGACGATCTTGTTGATCGTCTCGATCATGTGCACCGGGATGCGGATGGTGCGGGCCTGGTCGGCGATCGAGCGGGTGATCGCCTGCCGGATCCACCAGGTGGCGTAGGTGGAGAACTTGTAGCCGCGACGGTACTCGAACTTATCGACCGCCTTCATCAGGCCGATATTGCCCTCCTGGATCAGGTCCAGGAACTGCAGGCCGCGGTTGGTGTACTTCTTGGCGATGGAGATCACGAGGCGCAGGTTGGCCTCGACCATTTCCTTCTTGGCCTGACGGGCCTCGCGCTCACCCTTCTGGACGGTCTGGACGATGCGGCGATAGTCGTCGATCGCTACGCCGGTCTCGGTGGCGAGCGCGGCGATCTCGGTGCGGATGTCGTTGATCTGGCCCGCGTCGTTCTCGGCGAACTTGGTCCAGCGGACCCCGAGTTCCTTGACCTTGTCGGTCCAGTTGGGATCGAGCTCGGCGCCGAAATAGGCCTTCAGGAACTCCACCCGGCTGATGCCGTAGGAGTCGGCTAGACGCAGCAGGCGACCTTCCAGGCCCATCAGGCGCTTGTTGATCGCATAGAGCTGCTCGACCAGCGCCTCGATGCGGTTGTTGTTGAGCTTCAGCGTCTTCAGGTGCTGGACGATGACCGTGGTGGCGGCCTCGAAGGCCTTGCGGTCGGAGTCGCCCAGGTCTTCGCCGGCCAGCTTCTTGGCCACCAGCTTTTCCTGCAGGCGGCGGAAGGCGTCGAATTCCGAAGCGATGGCGTCGAGGGTCTCCATGACCCCGTCGCGCAGCTCGGCCTCCATGGCGCTGATGGTGGGACCGGCGCCGTCGTCGAAATCGTCGTCGTCGTCGTCGCCCTCCCCTTCGACCTTGGCCTCGCCGGGCACAGGCTCGCCGGCGGGCTTGACCTCGGCGGTCTCTTCTTCGGTCCCGGTGTTCTGGCCGCCATAGGTCTGTTCAAGGTCGATGACCTCGCGCAGCAGGATGCGGCCCGAGGCCAGCTCCTCGCGCCAGACCATGATGGCCTCGAAGGTCAGGGCGCTTTCGCACAGGCCCCGGATCATGGTGTCGCGGCCAGCCTCGATGCGCTTGGCGATGGCGATCTCGCCCTCGCGGGACAGAAGCTCCACCGACCCCATTTCGCGCAGATACATGCGCACGGGATCATCAGTGCGGTCGTAGGCCGGCTCCTTGGTCGTCTCGACGACCGCGGTCTCCTCGCGGACGGCGACCTCGCCGCCCTCGGCGTCTTCCTCGGCCTCGACGACGTTGACGCCCATCTCCGAGAGCATGGCGAGCGTGTCTTCGATCGCCTCGGAGGTGACCTCTTCAGACGGCAGGACCTTGTTCAGCTCGTCCATCGTGACGTAGCCGCGGGTCTTGGCCTGCTTGATGAACTTCTTGACCGCGGCGTCCGTCAGGTCGAGCAGCGGACCATCGCTGGTCTGGGCTTCGGTCGTTTCCGCTTCGGCCGTATTGGTGCTCATCGAATTCTCCGGTTCGGTCCGCCGCCTCCTGCAAGGAACGGGCCGATCATGACTAACAGGGGCCGACAACGGCCGTCTAAGTACGACCCGAAACCGGCTTCAATCGTTCCACTCTCTGGTCGCGCGTCTGAGTGCGTCGCGTTCCCCCTTTAGACGCTCGAAGGCTTCCATCTCCGAACGACCCCGAAGGTTTCCCTTCGAGGCGTCGAGCGCCTTGTCGAGCGACGCCAGCCGTGAGAGGCGGGCGAAGGCTTGCGACCACTGCGAATTCGCGGCTTCGAGGGAGACATCCGGTTTCAAAAAGGGCGCGCCCGATTTCGCAGCGGCCCGGTCGATGTCTGTCAGCAGCGCATTAAACCCGCATAATGCGAGATGGCGCGTCAGGCTGTCGGAGTCAAGGTGGTCGGACTCCAGCCGCAGGCGAATGATTTCCTTGACCAATTCACAGAGCGCCGGTTCGCCGAACCCATCAGTGGCGAAGGCGTCCTCCAGATGGGCCTCCAGAACCGCCGGATGGGCCAGCGCATAGGCCGCAAGGGCGGCCGGCGCGGGCTCCAGCCCCGTGGCCAGGCGACCGGCGGCGGCCTTGCCCTGGGCCGTGGGGGGCTGGGGGCTTTCCCAGGCGCCTGCGCCCTTCCAGCGTCCCTGGCGGGGGCCTGAGGGCCGCCAGGGCGGCCGCTGACCCTGAGGCGCGTCAGCCTTGCGGAAGATGCCGTCGTATCGCTCCAGCAGGTCCTGCCGGTAGGCCTGCTGCAGGTCGGGATCGGCGATGGACGCGGCGGCTTGCCGCAGGCGGCCTTTCAGTCCCGCGCGTCGCTCGGGCGTATCCAGGGGCTCCAGCTCCCGTTCGCGCTCGAACAGGGCCTGGGCGAAGGGGGTGGTGGCGGCCAGCTGTTGGCGGAGCGCCACAGGCCCCTGCTCGCGGAGCACGTCGTCGGGGTCCTTGCCCCCCTCCACCAGGGAGAACTGGAAGCTTTTGCCGGGCTTCAGGATCGGCAGGGCCCGGTCCATGGCGCGAAACGCCGCCTGTCGCCCGGCCCGGTCGCCGTCAAAGCAGAGGGTAGGCTCAGGATGCAGCCGCCAGAGCATCTCCATCTGCTCTTCGGTGAGCGCCGTGCCCATGGGGGCCACCGCGGCCACGCCGGCCCGGTGACAGGCGATGGCGTCCATATAGCCTTCCACCACCACCAGGGGCGGGCTCTCGCCCGAGGGCGCGGCGCCCAGGATCTTGCGCGCCTCGCCCATCCCATAGAGCACATGGCCCTTGTGGAAGACCGAGGTCTCCGGTCCGTTCAGGTACTTGGCCCGGGCCTTGGGATCCATGGCCCGGCCGCCGAAGGAGACGATGCGCCCTCGCCCATCGGCGATGGGGAACATGATCCGGTCGCGGAAGCGGTCATAGGGCGCGCCGCCGTCCTCGGGCGCAATCAGCAGGCCGGCCTCCACCAGCTCGTGCGGACGCGCGCCCTTGGCCACCAGGTAGTCCTTCAGGGCCGTGCGGCCCCCCGGCGCATAGCCGACGCCAAACCTCGCCCATTCTGTTTCGGGCAGGCCGCGCGCCGCCAGATAGTCCCGCGCCTCGCGGCCAACGGGGCGGCGCAGCTCGGCCTGGAACCAGGCGCTGGCCTGCTCCAGCCATTCCGCGAGGCCCTGGCGCACCCGGTCGCGCTCCGCTGACTGGGGATCGGGCGCCGGCATGGGCACGCCGGCCTCGGCGGCCAGCCGCTCGACCGCCTCCATGAAGGTCAGCCGCTCGGTCTCCTGCAGGAAGGTGATCAGGTCGCCATTCTTGCCCGACGAGAAGTCGAAGAACTGGCCCTTCTCGTCATTGACGAAAAAGGACGGGCTCCGCTCCTTGGTGAAGGGTGACAGGCCGACGAACTCGCGGCCCTGCTTGCGCAGCTTCACCGTGCGCCCGATCACGTCGGAGGGGCGCAGGCGGGCCTTGATCTCATCGAGGAACCGTTCGTCGAACTTCACCCCCGACATATGCGCCAGGGCGCCGACGGCGTCACCCTTCAGCGGTCAAGGTGGGCCAGCTTTTCAGGGTTACGGATGATGTAGATGGCCGACAGGCGGCCATCCTCGCTCGGCTGAAAGGCGATGGTCATCGGCCCGTCGTCCGGCTCTACGATCAGTCCTGGCAGGCCGTTGATGCGAACCGCGCGATACTGCAGGGGGCGGTCGCCTGGCGTCGGCCACGCGCCCCGCCAGGCCAGGCCCTCCAGCATGGCGACAATGTCCGCCGGCCCGACCAGGGGACGCAGGGCGGCGCTGCGTTTGCCCCCGCCGTCGGTGACCATCACCGCGTCTTCGGCCAGCAGGGATCGCAGACCCGCCATGTCGCCCCTGGCCGCGGCGGCCATGAAGGCGCTGGCCAGGCGTGTGGCGGCCTGCTGATCGACCGTGTAGCGCGGCTTGGCCGCCTGGAGGTGCGCCCGCGCACGGCTGGCGATCTGCCGCACCGCCGCCTCGCTGCGCTCGAGCGTCTGGGCGACGGCGGCATAGTCCTCGTCGAACACCTCGTGCAGGAGGAAGACGGCGCGCTCCAATGGCGACAGGCGCTCAAGGGCGAGCAGGAAGGCCACGGAAACATCTTCCGCCCGCTCCAGCGGGTCTTCGGTCAGGTCCTCGATCAGGGGCTCGGGCAACCAGGGGCCGCGATAGGCCTCGCGCCGGACCTTGGCCGCGCGCAGACGATCAAGACAGAGACGGCTGGTGGTGCGGACCAGCCATGCGGCGGGTTCCTCGACCTGCTCGCGTGACCGGCTCCAGCGGATCCAGGCGTCCTGAACCACGTCTTCGGCTTCGGCGACCGAACCCAGCATCCGGTAGGCGAGCCGCCGCATCCGCGGCCGCTGCGCTTCGAAGATCGCGAGATCAGGCGTTGGGGTCACAGGACGCCCTCACTCTGCATTGGGACCATGGGCCGACCATCCACGATCACCCGGGCGCAGCTTCCTCCATGGCCCATGGCATACTTCAGCGTCGGATAAAGCCTGGCGGTCGTCAGGGTGAGCGCGAGGGCCGCCAGCCCGCGCTCCCCCCAATGGTTCAGAACCTCCTCGCGCAGGCGATCGGCGAGCGCCAGGTCTCGCCCCAGGGTGGCCCGTGCGAACCGCCAGGCGATGGCGGCGTCCGATCCCATGGCGTCCTGATCTCCATTGAGGATGGCGCGCAGCACCTCTGGCGCGACCCCCGCGGCGGCGGCCCTGTCGACAGCCAACTGTATACAAGGCCCGCAATCTTCCGACAGGGTGGCGACAATCTCCGCAGCCACCAGGGCCGCCAGGGGCGCGGCCGACCTCGGCGCCATGCCGCTGACCAGGTTGAACTTCAGGAGGCTGACGGGGCTCGCCGCCAGAAGCCGGCGCAGATAGCCGGCGTCGTAAGACCAGGTCCGTTCGAAACGGTCGAGCTGGCGCGACAGAAGGGTCTTCAGCATTCAGGCCTCCCCCGCCGCACGCCAGACCAGGACCGAGGCTGCCAGCGCTGGAAGGAATACGCCCGGGAGGTCGCGGGCCAGGTCGCCAAGGCTGGACCGGCCGCAGACCGTGTCGAACAGGTGGACGCCCGCATGCAGGACCAGGAAACCGGCCGCCGCCAGCAGAGCCGGCCAGGCCCTGTGCGGTCGCCAGGCGACGGCGGCCAGCGCAAAGGCGCAGACCAGATAGGCCGCGCCGATATCCCGGACGAAGTGGCCGTTGAAAGCCCCGGTCTTCACC
>JAHUZY010000341.1 GCA_019264505.1 Phenylobacterium sp.
GCCTCCGACAGAGAGAGGATCCAGGCGTCCAGGTCGCCGGCCCGGTCGGCGAGCCGTCGCACCACCAGGGCCAGCCGCCCCGTGGGTTGCGACTTTCCCGCCGTCAGATCGACCAGCAGGCGCCGGGCGAGGTCCGGGCTCAGGGCCCCCACGCCACGGCCGATCCACACCGCCCATTCCGACAGCCGGGTGGCGAGCGCCTCCCCCAGGACCGGCCCGGCGATCTCCGGCCCCAGCTGCGTGGCCAGGGCGCTCAGGTCACTGGAGGCGGCGTCAAAGATCAGGGCCAACTCCCCCTTGGGGTCCTGCACCCGGCGGGTGAGCGCGGGATAAAGGTCAAACCAGGCGACCAACCGGTCCAGCGCCAGGCCCGGATCCAGCGCCGCCAGCCGCTCGGCGATCATGACCTCCAGCGCTTTCAGCTCGGTCAGCAACTCGGGCCGCTTGCGCCAGGAGACCCGCGTCTTGCTGGCCTCCAGGGCGGCCAGGCGCTTGTCCAGTTCGAAGGCGAGGTCGGCGGCGCCCGCCTCGGCGGCGAGCTCCAGGCGCAGGCGTCGCTTCAGGGCCGGGCTCGCCGTCTCCATCAGCAGGGCGGCCAGGCGCTCGGCGCCAAGGGCGGCCAGATTGGCCTCTGACAGGGCCTTCTTGGCGCTGGCCGGGCGACGGGCCATCAGACCGCGCCCCGCGCCGCCAGCCTGCGCCTCTCGGGGTCGCCGAACCGTTCATGTCTGCCCATGCCCCTAGAACACGCGAATGGCCTCTCTTGGCAAGGCAGGGGACGCCGCGGGGGCGCGGGCCGCCATGTTGACCCAAGGCCCCATTTGTCCCACCACCGGGGCATGACCGAGCTTTCCCGCCTCACCGGCCCCAGCGCCGCCCCGGCCAGCGGCCGCGACCCGCAGTCCCTGGTGATCCTGCTGCATGGCTATGGCTCCAATGGCGCGGACCTGATGGGGCTGGTCCCCTATTGGCGCGACGCCCTGCCCGACACCGCCTTCATGGCCCCCAATGCGCCGGAGCGCTGCCCGGCCGCCCCTGGCGGCTATCAGTGGTGGGCGCTCACCGACCTTGGGCGGGAAAGCCGGGCGGCCGGCGTGCGGCAGGCCGCGCCGCTGGTGAACGCCTTCATCGACATGCACCGGGCCGCCCATGACCTGCCCAACCGGAAGGTGGCCCTTGTGGGCTTCAGCCAGGGGACCATGATGGCCCTGCATGTGGCCCCCCGCCGCCCTGAGACCCTGGCCGGCGTCGTCGGCTATTCCGGCATGCTGGCCGATCCCGAGGCCCTGGCCTCAGAGGTTGCGACGAGGCCGCCCCTGCTGCTGATCCACGGAGACGCCGACCCCATGGTCCCCTTCGCCGCCATGGGCCAGGCGCGGGCGGACTTCGAAGCGCTTAACTTCGAGGTCGCCACTCACGCCGCCCGTGGCCTTGGCCACAGCATCGACGAAACGGGCCTGAGACTCGGCGGGGAATTTCTGGCGCGGGTCCTGGGCGGGGCCGAGTAGGCCCGCATCGCTCAGAGCTCGCGGCCCAGGCGCTTCTCAACCTGCCGCTTCTCCCAGTCGCCGTTCAGGAATGGGAAGATGTCGAACACCGAGGCGGCGTGGGCGGCCAGCCCAATCCCCCAGCCCAGTGCGGGCCAGACGAACCACAGGTAGCCCGGCTGCCCGACCAGATTGATCAGCGCGAGCAGGGCGATGACGGCGGCGTACTGGGCGAGGTGGACGTAGAACCCCTTCAACTTTCGCACCTGGGCGAGCGCGAGGGCCTCATCGGCTCTGAGGGTCTCTGTACTGGGCGTGTCCATGTCTGGCTCCTTGAGGCGGGAGATGTCGATCTCGAAGACCGCCGCCAGGGCGTTGAGGGACTCAAGGCTGCCGGTCTGGCCGCGCTCCAGCCGCTGAACCGTGCGCACGCTGAGCCCGGACACTTCGGCGAGCTGCTCCTGCGACCAGCCCCGCTGCAACCTCAGTTTCTGAATCAGCACCCTATTCCCCCTGTCGGCGATCGCCGCGCCCCTGCCGCCAGAACCCATTCAGCCGCCACGACAGCCCCCCGTCAACGACCCGACATCCCCCGTCAACAGGGCGACAGGAGCCTTGGACCCACGCTCGTCGTCGGCTAGGCCTGACGCACGCTGGCGAGGAATTGTGCGATCTCGCGGTCGCCGCGCAGCCGGACCATTGGGGTGGTCGGCGCCAGCTTAGCGATCGCCGCCTCCAGCCTCGGGCGGTTCTTGCGGTCGAAGTTCCAGATGTACTTCAGGAGTTCGAGATCGACCCGTTCCGGACAGCCCGGAGCCAAGTCGGGGCGAGTCTTGCCCCATTGGCGTAGCGCCCGCCACGTCACCCGCCAGAGCCGCAGAGCCCGCGGCTGGTCGATCCAGAGGATCAGATCCGCCTCAGGCAGGCGTAGGTCGAAGGTTTTGGAGCTGTAGATCCCGTCGGTGATCCACGACCTGCCAACGAGCGCCTGGACCACCCGCTGACGGAAGACCGCAGGATCGGATTCCTTCCAGCCCGCCTCCCAGAACAAGGCGTCGAGATGAACCACCGGCAGGCCCATCATTTCCCCCAGTCGCCGCGCCAGGGTCGACTTGCCCGAGCCCGAGCATCCGAGGATCACCACCCGTTCCATAACCGCCCCCGCACTGCAAAGACCCGTCACCTAGCCGCCCGCCCCGACGGTTCCGTGACGCCGGCGCCCGCACAGTCCAACAGCCGAGGGCGCTGTCGTCAGACTTACACCTGCGAGGGGTAGCGAGTGGGGATGGCAGGGTTGGACACAGACGACGCCCCGACGCGCGAGGCGTTGGAAATCTTGCTGGGAGAGCGGGTGGTCGAGGCCGTGCGGCTGGGTCCCTGGTCGGTGATGCGCTGCCAATTGGCGGACGGACCCCGCTCGGTGATCGTCAAGTGGCGGCGGACCGGGTCGATGCGCACGGACCAAGGCCGGATCGCGGTGGAACATGCGGCCCTGGCGTTCCTGACAGAGGTGGGGTTTGCAAAGGCGCCAAGGCTGCTGGCGAGCGACCTCAAGGCGGGCCTGCTCGTCCTTGAAGACCTCGCGCCCCGCCGCGCCCTCGACCTTCAACTCCGCGAGGCCGGCGTCGATGGCGCGTGGGAGGGGCTGGTGGCCTTCGTCCATACGGCCGGCGAACTGGCGGCCCACACGGCTGGCCGGGCGCCGGCGTTCGAGGCCTTGCGCGTCCGCGACAGCGTCCTGCCCTCCCCGCAGACCCCCTCGGCCGTCCACGCCAGCCTTGCGACCCTGCGGAGGCTTGGGGCCTTGGGCCTGACGGCGGGAATCAAGGTCGAAGCCGACCTCGCTGCGGCCTTCGCCAGCATGGTCGAGCCGGGCCCCTTCCTCGCCTTTTCCAACGGCGACTGCGAGGCGAACAACGTCCTGACCAACGGCAGTGATGGGTGGTTGATCGATTTCGAGGACGCCCAGTTCAGGCACGCCCTGGCCGACGCCGCCGCGATCCATGTGCCGGGACCGGCCTGGCTGACGGTCGCTGGCGCTGCGGAACGGGCCCGCCTGGAGGCGGTCTACAGGCGCGCGCTGGCGACAGGGGTGAAGGCTGCGGAGGACGACGCCGCCTTCGGCCTCGGCATGGCGGCGGCCTGCCTGACCAGGGCCTGCGAACGACTCACGCGGTTCGAGAGGTTGGAGACACGGCCCCTGGACGACGCAAGCCGCGTGCAGATGGTGTCGACCCTGGAGGCCGCCGCCGGTGTCGCCGACTCGCACCGGCGCCTGCCCCATCTGGCCGGGTGGACGCGGGCGGCCGCCGCTTGGCTGCGCCGTCGCTGGCCCGACGCCGACGTCGACCTTGGCGCCCTGGGCGCCTATGCGCCCCGCGCGCCATGAGCCGACCTCCGCCCATCAGCGGCGGCATCTGCCGCTCGGTCCCGGTCGCCAAGGCGGGGGGCCGGCCCTATATTCCGAGCCTCAGTCACCAAGGGAGCCGCCCATGATCGACCTTGTCATTGACCAGCGCCGCAAGGATCTCGGGGGATTTGAGGTGGGCCGGGTGCTGCCCTATGCGCGGCGACGGATGGTGGGGCCGTTCATCTTCTTCGACCATATGGGGCCGGCCCGGTTTGACCCTGGCTTTCCGGCCAATGTGGACGTGCGGCCCCATCCGCATATCGGGCTTTCGACCCTCTCCTATCTGTTCGACGGCCAGATGACCCACCGCGACAGCGTCGGCGCGGTGCAGGAAATCAAGCCTGGCGAGGTCAACTGGATGACCGCGGGCAAGGGCATCACCCATTCGGAGCGGTTCGAGCACCTGCGCGGTCACGGCGGCCGGATGGACGGCATCCAGGCCTGGCTGGCCTTGCCCGAGGCGCAGGAGGAGATCGAGCCCAGCTTCGTCCACTTCGGGGCCGGCGACCTGGTCACCCATTCGGAGGAGGACGGGCTGAAGGCGGTGCTGATCGCCGGCGAGGCGTTTGGGGCCAAGTCCAAGGTGCCTGTGCATTCGCCGCTGTTCTACGTCCACTGGACCCTGCCGGCCGGCGCCCGCGGGCAGCTGCCGGCGGAGTATCCCGAGCGGGCGGCCTATGTGGCCCGCGGCGAGGTGGAGGTGGACGGCCACACCTATGGTGAGGGCAAGATGCTGGTCTTCGCCCCGGGACAACCGGTGCTGTTCACCGGCGTCACCGACGCCATCGTCATGCTGCTGGGCGGAGAGCCGGTGGGCGAACGGTTCATCGAGTGGAACTTCGTCTCATCCTCCAAGGACCGGATCGAACAGGCCAAGGCCGACTGGCGGGCCGGGCGTATGAAGCTGCCCGACGCCGACGATGGCGAGTTCATCCCCCTGCCCGGCGATCCGCCGCCGGAAGCCAATCCCATGTCGTGATACAAAAAAGGCCCGGGGCGAAACCCCGGGCCTTGGTCGTTGTG
>JAHUZY010000031.1 GCA_019264505.1 Phenylobacterium sp.
GGGTCTCGTGGAGCGTACAGCCCTTACTCGGCCGCCTGCTTGGGCGCGTAGCCCATGACCGCCTTGACCTCCAGGAACTCGTGGAAGGCGAAGTCGCCCCACTCGCGCCCGTTGCCGCTCATCTTGAAGCCGCCGAAGGGGGCGGTCATGTCCGAGGCGCCATTGATCGACACCTGGCCGGCGCGGAGCTTGGAAGCCACTTCCCGGGCCTTGGCCAGGTCGGCGCCGTTCACATAGGCCGCCAGGCCGTATTCGGTGTCGTTGCCGATGGCGATGGCCTGGTCGAGGCTCTCATAGCCGAGGATCGACAGGACGGGACCGAAGATCTCTTCCTTCGAGATGGTCATCTCCGGCTTCACATTGGCGAAGACGGTGGGCTTCACATAGTAGCCCTTGTCCAGGCCTTCGGGACGACCCGTCCCGCCAGCCACCAGGGTGGCGCCCTCGTCGATGCCCTTCTGGATCAGGTCCTGGATCTTGTCCCATTGGGTCTTGGAGACCACCGGGCCCAGCATGGCGTTGCCGGTGGGGTCGCCCACCGTCACCTGGGCGGCGGCTTCCTTGGCCACGGCGATCGCCTCGTCCATGCGCTTGGACGGGACGAGCATGCGGGTCGGGGCGTTACAGGACTGGCCGGAATTGGTCATGATCTGGCGCACGCCGCCGGCCACGCTCTTGGCGAAGACGTCGTCGTCCAGGACGATGTTCGGGCTCTTGCCGCCCAGTTCCTGGTGCACGCGCTTGACGGTCGGGGCGGCGTTCTTGGCCACCTCGATGCCGGCCCGGGTCGAACCGGTGAACGAGACCATGTCCACTTCCGGATGGGTCGAAAGCGGCACGCCGACGCCGAGGCCATCACCATGGACCATGTTGAACACGCCGGCCGGCACGCCGGCCTCGTGCATGATCTCGGCGAAGATCTGGCCGGTGAAGGGAGCGACCTCCGACGGCTTCAGCACCATGGTGCAGCCGGTGGCCAGCGCCGGGGCGACCTTGCACATGATCTGGTTCAGCGGCCAGTTCCAGGGCGTGATGAAGCTGCAGACGCCGATCGGCTCCTTGACGATCATCGTCGCGCCGCGGTCTTCCTCGAACTTGAAGTCCTTGAGGATGCCGATGGCGGTGGCCAGGTGGCCCATGCCGGCCGGCACCTGGGCGCGCTGGGCCAGCGAGGCCGGGGCGCCCATTTCCTCGGTGACGGCGTTGGCCAGATCGCCGAAGCGCTTCTGGTACTCGGCCAGCACCCGCTGCATGACGTCCAGCCGCTCTTCGCGGGTGGTCTGAGACCAGGTGGCGAAGGCCTTGCGCGCGGCCTTTACGGCCTTGTCCACATCGGCTTCGGCGCCGAGCGCGATCTTGCCGGCGACCTCTTCATTGGCGGGATTGATGACGTCCAGGGTCTTGAGCGCCACCGGCTCGACCCACTGGCCGTCGATATAGAGCTTCAGGTACTCGCGCATGGGCTCTCGCTTACTCGTTAGATGTGAACATGATGACCGAACGGGCCAGTTCGCCGCGCTTCATGTCAGCGAAGCCCTCGTTGACCTGCTCGAGCTTGATGCGCTGGGAGATCATCTGGTCGAGCTTTAGCTTGCCGTTCATGTAGAAGTCCACTAGGCGGGGCATGTCGATCGGGAAGCGGTTCGAGCCCATCATGGAACCCTGCAGCTTCTTCTCGCCCAGGAATGCGGCGCCCATCAGGGTGATGCTCTGGCCGACCGGGATCATGCCGATGATGTTGGCCGTGCCGCCGCGGCGCAGCATATTGAAGGCCTGCTCGGCGGTCTTGGACAGGCCGATGGCCTCGAAGGCGTGGTGCACCCCGCCCTTGGTCATTTCGAGCACTTCCTTGACCGCGTCGGTCTGGGAGGCGTCGATGAAGTCGGTTGCGCCGAACTCCATGGCCAAGTTGCCCTTGGCGGCGACCGTGTCGATGGCGATGATGCGGCCGGCGCCCGCGATGGCCGCCCCGTTGATCGCCGACAGGCCCACGCCGCCGCAGCCGATGACGGCCACGGTCTCCCCCGGACGGACGCTGGAGGTGTGCATTGCCGCGCCGACCCCCGTCATCACCGAGCAGCCGATCAGGGCGGCGCGGTCGAGCGGCATGTCCTTGCGGATCGCGACGCAGGCATGCTCGTGGATCAGCATGTATTCGGCGAAGGACGACAGATTCAGGAACTGGATCATCGGGCCGGCGGCGGTGGTCAGCCGGGGCTCTTCATCAGCGCCGCGCTTGGTATCGGGCGAGACGCAAAGTGAGAGGTGGCCCGTCAGGCAAGACTCGCAGTGACCGCAATAGGCCGAAAGGCAGGTGATAACATGGTCACCCACCTTCACGGTCCGGACTTCCGAGCCCACCTGCTCGACGATCCCGGCGCTCTCATGGCCCAGCACCGCCGGTAGCGGGTGTGGGTAGGAGCCTTCCATGAAGTGCAGATCGGAGTGGCACAGGCCCGCGGCCACGGTGCGGATCAGGACCTCATGGGGGCCTGGCTTGTTGATCTGGACATCTTCGATCTGAAGCGGCTTGCCCACTTCGCGCAGCACGGCGGCTTTCATACTGGCGTTCCCCGAACAGCGCCCGTCTTAGCGGGCGGATTATCGAAGTCCGGACATGGCCGAGACTTCCCGAGAGGCCAACCTTATCGCCGTTCACATGGCCTGCGCCAAGGGAAATTGGCGGCTCTCCTCAGGCAGTCGAAGGCGCAGCCGGTTTGAGCCGCAATAGGGTCATTCGTTTGGGCCAGGCCGCCGGCTATTTCGGCCAGCGCAGTCGGAAGTCACCCCGCGGCGGGGGGATACAACCCGCAAGTGTGGTCAACAGGTTCTCGGCGGATCCGTCGTTGAGGAAGTGGTCGGCGCCCGTCACCCGCTCGAACTGCATCGGCCGCCGCGTGCGGGTCTCGGCCACCAGGTTCTCGGCCAGCTCGATGGGCGCTAAATCGTCCTAGTTGCCGTGCACGACGGGGACCGGACCTTGATGTTCCACAGGGCCGCATGGCATGCTGTGTAGCTGGTCGGGCTGGTTGGTGACCTCCAAGACGGGATGGCGCACATCGCGGGTAATGATCTCCAGCATCCCGGCCCGACCTTCAGCAGCCGCGCGGCCGTCGGTCGGGGCTGGCGGTAATAGCCCGACAGCAGCACCAGGCCGGTCACCTTGCCGGGATTCGGGGGGCGGTCAGAGTGACGTGGCAGGTTGCTCAACCTGCATTCTTAGTTGACCCACTCTGTTCCTTAACGGGCGATCCCCATGCGTTGACGTTAGGGCCGCAGCATAGCGTTTCCGCTCGAGTTGATGGTCCGCAGCGTTGCGCAGCGCCGCGTCAATCTGCTGCTGGGTCGCGCGCGCCCGCGTCAGCGCTTCAAGCTCGGCGAGCGCCAGCGCCCGGGTCCAACGACGTCTGGGCCATGGACTTCCTGCCCGACCAGCTCTTCGACGGGCGCAAGATACGCATCCTGGCGATCATCGACACTTTCAGCCGGTTCTCGCCGGCGCTGGATCCCCGCTTCGCCTACAAGGCCTGCGACGTCGTCCGGACGCTCGAACTGGCCGGCAAAGCGGTGGGCTATCCACGGGTCATCCGCGTCGATAATGGCCCCGAATTTGTCTCCCGCGACCTCGATCTCTGGGCCTACCAGCGGGGCGTCATCCTGGACTTCAGCCGCCCTGGAAAGCCGACGGACAACGCCTTTGCGGAGTCCTTCAACGGCAAGGTCCGGCCCGAATGCTTGAACACCGCCTGGTTCATGTCCCTCGACGACGCCCGATCAAAATGCGAGGCTTGGCGTAGGGACTACAACGAACATCGTCCCCACAGCGCGATCGGCGACAAGTGCCCGATCGAGCTCATGAATGGCGTCGGGACACATGGCCCACCCGACGCCTGACCGGCGAGAAATCCCGGCCCGACCTGGTCCAAGGGTGGGGGCAAGGTCACTCATTGCCCCCCCACGTGCGTCGACAAGCGCTTCGTCCGAGACCAGGTGGCCGGCGATCAACATGCTGCAATTGATGCGGTCCATCAGGTAGGCGCCGCTGCTGCCGGCCCACCATCGATCAAGAAAGCTCCGATGCCGGTGGCCTACGACCAGGAGGTCTGCGGCGACTTGCTCTACGAAGGCGGCAATCTCAGCAGCGGGCTCGCCGCTCCGCAACTCGGCGACCGGCTCGAGGCCAAGTTGCCGCAGCCCCGTGACGCCCTCTTCCAGCACCGCTCGGTACGCTTCCTGCTCGTGAGCGATGACTCCGGCGTACGCACCTTCGGCCAGCCGTCTTCCAGGCGTCTCTGCGGCGACCGACAAGAGAAAGACCCGGGCCCGAAGCCTCATGGCCAGCATCGCGCCCTCGCGCAGCGCGGCACGTCCCTCCACACTGCCATCGTAGGCAAGAACGATTCGACGATACATATGAACCCCCGCTTCAGACCCAAGGGTAGCCCTAGTATTTCCCGAAGGGCGCCCAATCGCACCCAACGCACCTTCGTAGGTTAATGGTTAGGGGGCTATCATCCAACAAGCGCCGCGAGGTTTGCGCCGGGGCGTTTTGATGCTAATTATTAGCTCCCTATCGACACGGATTTGTACTCGATGACCGCCAGACACGCCTTTGGACAGGCAGCGAACCTGATGAGCCGTCGTTGGCGGGCGCGCCTAGACGAGCGGCTTAAGGACACGGGCCTCTCGCAGGCGCGGTGGCTGGCGTTGTTTGAGCTATCAAGTTCGGACGGAGGGCTGACACAGCGGGATTTAGCGGATCGGCTCGGAATCGAGGCGCCGACGATCGTGCGCCAGTTGGATGACCTTGAAAGGCGCGGCCTGATTGCGCGGCGGGAGGCGCCGAATGATCGGCGAGCCAAACGCGTCACCCTCACCGCCGCGGCAGAGCCGGTCCTCGACCACATCACGAGCATTGCGGCCACGCTTCGCGACGAGTTGCTGGCGGATATTTCTGACGCCGATCTCGTCACCTGTCTGTCCGTTTTGGGACGAGTCAACCAGCGTTTGGAACAAAGATGAGCGCGGCGGATGACAACCCCGTCGCGAGCGTGAAAAGCATTCGCATCGGGCGAAAACCCTCGCGGCGCCTGCTTCTCGTCGCCGCCGTGATCGTGGCCCTCATTGCGGCCGGCGCGGTTTGGCTGCACGGGAGGGCCGGCCGGGTGTCGACCAATGACGCCCGCATTGCCGCAGATGTCATTGCGGTTTCCAGCGAGGCGGCCGGCAGGATTGTTCAGCTCGATGTCAAAGCCGGGGACCAAGTCGAGAGGGGTCAGATTCTGGTCCGCATAGAACCCCGCGACGCTCAATATAGCTTGGCGGAGATCAACGCCAACATCGCCAACCTGCGCGCGCAGCGCGCGCAGTTGTTGGCCCAGCAAAGCTTGGTGCGCAACACCGTCGGCAATCAAGCTGGGGTATCCTCCGCGACCATCGACAGCGCCCAGGCCGACTATCTGACCAAGCAGGCTGAGCTGGCCGTGGCACGGTCGGCCTTTCAGCGCACCGAAACCCTCTATGGGAAAGGGCTGGTCGCCAAGAGCCGGTTCGAGGAGGACCAGGCGCGGCTTCGGGCCGCCGAGCAAACTGCCGTCCGCGCCCGCGCCGCGATCTCCGGCGCGAAGGCGAGCGCCGAGGTCACCCAGACGGGCCTCCAGCAGGTGCAGGTGATCGCCGAGCAGATTGCGAGCGTCGACGCCCAGATCGACGCGCTGGCTGCGCGGCGTGAACAGCAGCGGCTCGATCTCGGACGGCGACAGATCGTGGCGGCCTTCGATGGGGTCATCGATCAGACCGTTGTCGATCCGGGCGAGTACGTCTCGCCGGGCTCGCGCATCCTGCTCTATCACGACCCGCATACCGTCTGGGTCGATGTGAACGTCAAGGAGACGGAGTTCCGTAAACTGAAGGTTGGCGCGTCGGCCAAGGTGAAGGTGGACGCCTATCCCGGCCGCACGTTTGAGGCCAAGGTTCAGCGCCTGGGGGGCGCCGCTACGAGCCAGTTCGCGCTACTGCCCAACCCCAATCCGAGCGGCAACTTCACCAAGGTCACCCAACGGCTGCCCGTGAGGCTGGCGATCACCCAACAGCAGAATCTCCTCCGGCCGGGGATGATGGCCGAGGTCACGATCGATGTCACAGACTGAGGCCCTGTTCGCGCGCTATGGGTCGATGTACCGCTGGCTCGCGACGGCGGCGGCCATGGTCTCGGCGATCGCGGTGGTGCTTTCATCCACCATCGTCAACGTGGCTGTTCCGGCAATCATGGGCCAGTTCGGCATCGATCAGACCCGGGTGCAGTGGCTCGCCACCGGCTTTCTCGCCGCAATGACGGTCACCATGCTGCTCTCTGCCTGGTGCGAACGCACCTTCGGTCAGCGGCAAACCATGACGGTGGCCCTGGGCGTGTTCCTGTTCGGATCGGTCCTCGGCGGGCTGGCGCCGGATGATACGGTGCTCATAGTCTCCCGGGTGATCCAGGGCGCTGCAGCGGGCGTCATCCAGCCGCTGGCGATGGTCGTGATGTTCCAGGTGTTTCCCCCCGACAAGCGCGGCGCGGCCATGGGAATCTTCGGGATTGGCGTGGTGCTCGCCCCGGCGCTGGGTCCGTGGGTCGGGGGACTGCTGATGGATAGCTTCGACTGGCGGTTCCTTTTCTATTTGGGGATTCCATTCGGCCTGGGTGGCATCACGCTGGCGCACCTCTTCCTGCCCGATCGCGATCCTGCGGTCGCGAAGGCCCGACTGGACTGGCCGGCTCTGGTGTGGCTCAGCGTGGCCCTGCTCGCGCTGCTGCAAACCATGTCCAGCGGCCAGCGCTTGGGCTGGGCCTCCACGCCCGTCCTCGCAGGGCTTGCAATCACGATGACCTGCGCGGCGGCCTTCCTCGTCCGCGAACGTCGGATTCCGCATCCGCTGCTCGACCTGCGGGTGTTCGCCAGTCCCCCCTTCGCTGCGGCCGCGGCGGTCAGCTTTGTGCTGGGGGCCGGCCTGTACGGCACGACCTATCTGCTCCCGGTCTTCGTCCAGCAGATTCAAAACTTCACCCCAACCCAAGCGGGTCTGCTGCTGATGCCGGCCGGCTTCGTCCTGGTCATCGTCTTTCCCGCCGCAGGCATGATGAGCGACCGGCTGTCGCCAGGATTGCTGATCGGGGCGGGCATGGCTATCTTTGCCTATTCCTCGTGGCTTACGGCCCACGTGAGCGCTGACACCGCCTTCTGGACGCTCGCCTGGTGGACGGTGATTGGCCGCATTGGGATGGGCTTTGTGTTCCCCTCGCTGAGTTCTGCAGCTCTCAAGGTGCTGCCGCTGGAACTGTTATCCCAGGGCTCTGGCTCGATGAACTTCACCCGGCAACTGGGCGGAGCGCTCGGCACGGGTATTCTGGGCGTGATTATTGAGCGGCGAACCGCGTTCCACGGCGACGCCCTCGCCGCGACCCAGACGTCGGATAATTCAGCTACAAGCGGCTATCTCATGGAAGCCGCGCGAACCGTCCACGCGTTGGGACTCGGGCCTCTGGAGCAACTCCCGGCCGCCGGCTGGTTGCTGGGGCAAGGGGTTTACTACCAGGCGGCCGCCGCCGCCTATCGAGATGGATTCCTGATCACGGCCATGGTCTTCGCCGTGGCCCTCGCGCCAACTTTCGTGCTCCATCGCGCCTTGGGGCGCGTTGCTGCGCGGCTAGGTCCAGGCCCCCAATCGGCTGAGAAGGCTGAAGACGAGGCGGATGCCGGGCCAGCAGCAGACCCTGTAATTGAAGCCAAGGCTCGCGCGGTGAGAATATGAACAGGCGCGCAAACTCGACCTGCAAAGCCAAGCGGGAGGCGATCCTCTTGGCTACGGCGGACCTGATGAGTCGGCTTGGCCCAGATGTGTCGGTCACCTCGATCGCCCGCTCAGCGGCCGTCTCAAAGCAGACGGTCTACAATCATTTCGGCAGCAGAGCCGGCCTGATGGACGCTTTGGTCGCCAGTGGCCTCAGTGTTTTGTACGATCCGATGCTCGATCTGGACAGCAACGGAGATCCTGAGGACGAGCTGGGATCCTACGCCCTTGCCTTGCTGCGCGAGCTCTCACAGCCCGCCTATCGGAAAATGCTTCGCGCGATCTTCTTTGCCATCCAGCACGATGCGGCAGCGGCCCAGCTGATCTATGACGCGACTGCGGTGCGTATGCGGGAACGCATCGCAACCTATCTCCGCGCGCAATGTGCGCGGGGGCGTCTCACTGTCGATGAACCCGACATCGCAGCTCAACTCTTCCACACTGCTGTCGTATCGAACGCGCAACTCATGATTCTGGCGGGGATCCACGATGAAAAGCCCATAGAGTCCCATGCTAGAGCTTGCTCGAGACTCTTCCTAAAGGCTTACGCAACTGATAGGTAATGTGCCTGCCGAGGCTATGACATGAATCCTGCGCCGCAAGGCGGTCCGCCTAAGCTGTGTGGCGGCTTGCGGCTCGCCTCGCTCAGCCTTTCCACCACCCGCGGCCGGCGCCGGGGCTGATCCCTCGTTCAGCCCGTGGTGTGCAATATGCCGCCGAGGGCGCTGTCGCCAATTGCCACGCGCGAGCTAACTTGTTCGAATCTCCGCTGGTTTTAAGGAATGTCGCTCATGCAATGCGCCGCCCACAATGAGGACTCTGCGCCCGAGGCGCTGGACCTCAAATTCACTCCGCTTGGCACCGGCTATCTCCTGGCGGAGGTTACTCGCCTGCTGCGCGCGTCGGTGGACCGGAGAATGCTGGACCTGGGCCTCACAGGCTCAATGTGGCGTGTGCTGGTTTATCTCCAACGCGAGGATGGGAGATCCCAGGCGGACTTGGCGAAAGAGCTTGAGGTCAGCCGGGCATCATTGGGACAAATGATTGATCGGCTTGAGCACTCTGAGGTGGCGCCGGAAATTCGGACAGTTGGCTAAGGTAGGTTCGACCTCGATGAAGGACGGACGTTATGACTGGGAAGCGGAAGCGGTACACGGCTGATTTTAAGGCCAAGGTGG
>JAHUZY010000105.1 GCA_019264505.1 Phenylobacterium sp.
GTTCAGCAGGCATTAGAAGCCCTACTTCTTCAGCGCGTCACGGGCGCCTTCCTTCAGGTCGCCTACGCCCTTCTGAACCTTGCCAGCGGCCTGGTCCATGTGGCCTTCGGCTTCCAGGCGTTCGTTGCCGGTCAGCTTGCCGGCCGCTTCCTTCACCTTGCCGCCCATATCCTTGGCGGCGCCTTCGGCTTGATCCTTATGCATCGGAAACTCCTTCGGTTTTGGGAGGTGCGGGGGCGCCTCGTCTGTTGCAGAAGGAATGCGGAAGGATGCTCGGGAGTTCCGCATGATCGTGCGCCTGCGGTTGCGCCGCAGGCGGGGGGCGTCTATTTCCTGCACCAATTCCGAAATCGCAGTTTCAAAGGCGGGCGCGGCACCATCCATGGCGCAGCAACATATCTTTCAGATGCAGGGCCTGACCAAGGCCTATCCCGGCAGCAAGAAGGTGTTCGAGAACATCTGGCTGTCCTTCTATCCCGACGCCAAGATCGGGGTGGTGGGGGTCAACGGCTCGGGTAAGTCCACCCTGCTGAAGATCATGGCCGGCATCGACAAGGAGTTCACCGGCGAGGCCCGCGCTGCAGACGGCGTGAAGATGGGCTATCTCGAACAGGAGCCGCACCTGGACGAGAAGCTCGACGTCTGGGGCAACGTGATCTCCTGGTGCGAAGAGAAGAAGATCTTCGACGCCTACAACGCCGTCGCCGCCAAGATGGGCGAGGAATATTCCGATGAGCTGATGGAGGAGATGACCGCCCTCCAGGAGAAGCTGGACGCCGGCGATCTCTGGGACATCGACTCCCGCATCGAAATGGCCATGGACGCCCTGCGTTGCCCGCCCAATGACTGGCCGGTGGACAAGCTGTCAGGCGGTGAAAAGCGCCGGGTCGCGCTCGCCCGCCTGCTGCTGTCCAAGCCCGACATGCTGCTGCTGGACGAACCCACCAACCACCTGGACGCCGAAAGCGTCGCCTGGCTGCAGCACCACCTGGAGGCCTTCCCGGGCTGCGTCATCCTGGTGACCCACGACCGCTACTTCCTGGACCAGGTGACCAAGTGGACCCTGGAGCTCGACCGCGGCAAGGGCGTGCCCTACGAGGGCAACTATTCCTCCTGGCTGGAGCAGAAGGCCAAGCGCTCGGCCATCGAGGATCGCGAGAGCGAAAGCCGCAAGCGCACCCTGGAGCGCGAACTGGAATGGGTGCGCTCTTCTCCCAGCGCCCGGCGCACCAAGTCCAAGGCCCGCTTGGCGGCCTTTGACGAACTGGTCAACGCCTCGGAGCGTGAGAAGCAGTCCTTCGCCCAGATCCAGATCCCCCCTGGCCCGCGCCTGGGCAATGTGGTCATCGAGGCCGACAATCTGGAAAAGGCCTATGGCGACAAGCTGCTCTTCAAGGACCTGACCTTCCGCCTGCCGCCCGGCGGCATCGTCGGGGTCATCGGCCCCAACGGGGCGGGCAAGTCGACCCTGTTCAAGCTGCTCACCAAGCAGGAAGTCCCCGACGCGGGCGAGATCCGCCTGGGCGAGACCGTCCAGCTCTCCTATGTGGACCAGAGCCGCGACGCCCTCGATCCCAACAAGAACGTCTGGGAGGAGATTTCCGGCGGCCTCGACGTGATGAAGGTCGGCGCCCGGGAGATCATCAGCCGCGCCTATGTGGGCTCGTTCAACTTCAAGGGCGGCGACCAGCAGAAGAAGGTCGGTCTTCTGTCCGGCGGTGAGCGCAACCGCGTCCACCTGGCCAAGACCCTGGCGTCCGGCGGCAATGTCATCCTGCTCGACGAACCGACCAACGACCTGGACGTGGAGACCCTGCAGGCCCTGGAAAGCGCCCTTGAGGACTTCCCCGGCTGCGCCGTGGTCATCAGCCACGACCGCTGGTTCCTCGACCGCCTCTGCACCCACATCCTCGCCTTCGAAGGCGACAGCCATGTGGAGTGGTTCGAAGGCAACTTCGACGCCTATGAGGAAGACAAGAAGCGCCGCCTGGGCACCGACAGCCTCATCCCCCACCGGCTCAAGTTCCAGAAGTTCAGCCGTTAAAAAGAAAGGCCGGGGGCCAAGCGCGACAGCGGAACCTCCGGCCGATCCACCTGTTCTCCGCGGGACATCAAACCCCGAAAGGAGACCGCCATGGCGAGCCCTCGTATCGAAGGCGCCAAGGTGGCCGTGCTGGCCACCCACGGCTTTGAACAATCCGAACTGGAACAGCCCGTCGCGGCCCTGACCGCGGCCGGCGCCACTGTCCACGTCATCGCCCCCAAGGGTCCTGAGATCCAGGGCTGGGAGCATCACGACAAGGGGCGGTCCACCGCCGTCGACCTGGAACTGGCCAAGGCCAAGGCCGGCGACTACGACGCCCTGGTCCTGCCGGGCGGGGTGATCAATCCCGACGCCCTGCGCCTGGAGAAGAAGGCCATCGCCTTCATCGGGGAGTTCGTGAAGGCCGGAAAGCCCATCGGCGCCATCTGCCACGGCCCCTGGACCCTAATCGACGCCGGCGGCGTCGAGGGGCGGACCATGACCTCCTGGCCATCGCTGGAGACCGACCTGAAGAACGCCGGCGCCAAATGGGTCGACAAGGAGGTGGTGGTCGACCAGGGCCTGGTCACCTCGCGCAAGCCCGACGACATCCCGGCCTTCTGCAAGAAGCTGATCGAGGAAATCGCCGAGGGCCGCCAAGCCGCGGCGGCCTAGGCCTGCGGCGCTCGCCCTGGTCACAGGGTCGCCGCACCGGCTATAGGGCGGGGAGCAAGCTGGAGCCTCGCCCCATGTCCGACTCCCCGCCCGTCGTCCTTCTGTCCCACGTCATGTTGGCCCCCATGCAGGCCGGCCTCGAGGCCAAGGGCTATCGTGTGGTGCGGCGGTGGGACCTGGCCGAGGCCGATCGCCCCGAGGTGGTCGCCATCGCCCACGCCGGTGAGGTGGTTCTGGAGCCGGAGTTCCTCACCACCCTGCCGAAGCTCGCCCTGATCGCCAATATCAGCGTCGGCTATGACGGGGTGGACGTGGCCTGGTGCCGCGCCCGGGGGATCGAGGTCACCCACGCCGACGGCCTCAACGCCGAGGATGTGGCCGATCATGCGGTCGGCCTGCTGATCGCCTCCTGGCGAAACATTGTCGAAGGCGACCGCCATGTGCGCGAGGGCCGCTGGACCCCCGACGACCGCATGGGCCCTCGCCCGGCCTTGAAGGGACGCAAGGTCGGCGTGGTCGGCATGGGCCATATCGGTCAGGCCTGCGCCGTGCGCGTCCAGGCCTTTGGCATGGAAGTGGCGTGGTGGGGTCCCAACCCCAAGCCGGATCTGGCCTGGCTACGCAGCGAGAGCCTGCTCGCCCTGGCTGAGGCGAGCGACATCCTCATCGTGGCCTGCCGCGCCGACGAGTCCAATCGCAACCTGATCTCGCGCGAGGTCATCGAGGCCCTGGGGCCACGGGGCCTGCTGGTCAATGTGGCCCGCGGCTCGGTGGTCGACGAGGACGCCCTGATCGCCGCGCTGAAGGATAAGCGCCTGGGCCGCGCGGCCCTGGACGTCTTCTGGCAGGAGCCGACACCGGCCGCCCGCTGGGCCGACGTCCCCAATGTCGTGCTCTCGCCCCACTCGGCCGGCGGCACCCTGGAGTCTATCCCCAAGATGATCGGCCAGGCCCTGGAAAATCTCCGCCGCCACTTCGCCGGTGAAACCCTGCTGAGCCCCGTCCCCTGACATCTCCGTGACATGGCGCCGTGGGATGAACCCGCGGCCGCCTTGAGCATTTGCACTGGCCACCCCGTCACCAGGTCAGTTCCATGTCAGTCGATGCGTCCCCGGTCAGCGCTACCTCTAGCCGGGCCTTTTACGATCTCTGCGCCGTCTATGACGGGCTTCTGGCGGGGGAGGGGGTTGTGTTGAGCGACACGGCCCAGACCGATCTCCGCGCCTTCTCTCGCCTCTATGATCTGCCCCTCGAAGAGGCGTGCGAGGCCGAGGTCTGGCGAGAGGTTCGCCTGCGTCTTGAGCGAGACCTTGCAACGCCCCTACAGGCGGGGCCCGAATGGGGTTATGAGGATCAGCAAGCGGCGGCCTGAGCAGGCCTGAAACGCTTGACATAACCACATAAAGATATCTTTATGTGGTCCATGCCGATCTCCACGGTTCAGGTTGTTGATGTGCTGCGCGCGGCCGGCGAGCCGACGCGACTGCGCATTCTCGCCCTGCTGGCCCATGAGGAGCTGGCGGTGCTCGAAATCTGCCGCGTGCTGGATCAGAGCCAGCCGCGAGTGTCCCGCCATCTGAAGCTGCTGGCTGAGGCGGGACTGGTGGAGCGGTTTCCAGACGGCGCCTGGGTCTTCTATCGGCTGGTCACCGGCGGCGAGGTTCGTCGGCTGGTGGACGAGGTCCTCGACCTGATCGAACCCGGCGACAGCGTGCTGGCCCGCGACGCCGAGCGTCTGCGCAGTGTCCAGGCCGAGCGCGAGACCGAGGCCGGGGCCTATTTCGCCCGCAACGCCGCCCGCTGGGACGAGATCCGCGCCCTCTATGTGGCCGACGAGGCCGTCGAGGCGGCGATCCGCGACGCCGCCGGGCCTGGCCCCTTCCGCCGTCTGGTGGACCTGGGCTCGGGCACCGGCCGCATGCTGACCCTGCTGGGGCCGCAGGCGGACCAGGCGCTTGGCCTCGATCTGTCGCAACAGATGCTCAACATCGCCCGCAGTCATGTGGGCAAGGCTGGGCTGGAACACTGCGAACTGCGTCACGGCGACATCTTCGGCACCCGCCTGCCCGGCGAGAGCGCCGACCTCGTCGTGGTCCACCAGGTGCTCCACTATCTCAGCGAGCCCGCCGCCGCCGTCCGCGAGGCCGCGCGGCTTGTGGAGCCTGGCGGCCGCCTGCTGATCATCGACTTCGCGCCCCACGGGCTGGAGCATCTCCGGGACGAACACCAGCACCGCCGCCTGGGCTTCTCCGACGCCGAGATGGAGCGCTGGCTGGAGGATGCGGGCCTCGGCCAAGTGAAGGCCAGCGCCCTGCCGCCGACCCAGGCCGCCGGCCTGACGATCAAGATCTGGAGCGCCGAGCGCGCGCCGCTCCGCAAGAGGACCGCCGCATGACCTTCATTCCCC
>JAHUZY010000129.1 GCA_019264505.1 Phenylobacterium sp.
GCTCAGCGCCGCGCGCGGATCTCTGACCTCTCCGCCGGCAAAGCTCGGCGAGCCGCGTCCTAACTGTTCGAAGGCTTTGACGCGGGCGGGTCGCTGGAGGCGCCATCCTCAGTCAGCGGGGGATACTGGTCGGGGCGCGCCAGATAGTAGGCGATCCCCGGGGTCCCGTTCTCGCCGGCGACCGCGCAACTATACACCCGTCCCTCAAAGCCGCCTCTTTGAGCGCGTTTGGCCAGGCGCGCGGCCTCGACAGCCTCGGGACTGAGGCCGGCGGCGGCGGTCAGGGCCATCAATACCTCGCTGACGTCGGCCAGTTCCTCAAGGAGGTCATCGGCCGTTGCGACGGCGACCTCCTCAGCCTCCTCCAGGAGTTTCGCTTTGAGCGCGGCGAGGAACTCAGCGTCTCCGAGCCGGTGGCAGAACACGGTCAGGCCTTGCTCGCGCATCATCTGGGGAAGGCCGTCGCGGATGAGCTTCTCCACCCGAAACCGCATTAGGGGGTTTCCTTGAACACCCGATAGCCTGGTTCGTCGGCGATCCTCAGCATCTCCCGGTCGCCGCTGGTGTCGCCATAGGCGGCCCGCAGGCGAAGGTCGGGACCAAAGACCGCCTGCAGGCGCGACACCTTCTCAGGTCCCCGGCAGTTGCGGCCCTCGAACATACCGGCCACCCGGTCCTCGGAATCGAAGGCCAGGCGGGTGGCGATCAGATGATCGGCCCCCAGGCCCCGGGCGAAGGGCTGGACGATGATATCTGGCGAGGCGGTGACAATGACCATGGTCGCCCGCCGACCGCGCCAGCGCCGCCAGGTGTGCAGGGCGTCAGGTCGCAGAAGGCGCGGGGCGTAGGCCTCGGCGAAGGCGCGAGCCTCGGCCTCCAGCTCGGCCCTGGGGACGCCGAGTAGAAACTCCCGCACGGCGGCGGCCTTGATGCGGCCCCGGTTGCGATGGAAGAGGTAGCTGGCGCCGGCTGGCGCAAGGCGGCGCATGCCACGGGCGTAGCGAGCCCCGCCCGCCCGCCAGCGCAGGAAGGCGGTGAAGCTGTCCTTTGTGGTGAGCGTGCCATCGAAGTCGAAGGCCACGACGCCCGTGTCGTCAGCCGGATCGTCCATGATTCCCCCAAAAAACGCGGCTTGCGCCGAAATAGCGCAGTCTGGCCCCTGGACTGCAACCGCCCCGAGCCGCCTTGCCAGAACCGGGCCGATGCAACCGGGGGCGCAAACAGCGCATTCCCCTTTTCCCGCAAGGGAGTCGTGGGGCGACTTGCGTCAATCCGATACAATCCCATCTAGAGATTCGAAATTGCGCGCCATCCGGCCGGGCTGGCCACCTGACGCGTCAGGACCGGCAAGGCTTGTGATCCTGGCGCGGATCGGGGAATGTCAAGGATTGGACAACCCCCGGCGCGTATCCTGCAAGGACGGCGGGAAAACGCCGCCCGCGCCACGGGCACGGTTTCGACCGACGTCGTCGAGAGAGTGAGACTAAACATGACCAAGGCCGCGAGCGGGGACTCCAAGAGCACGCTGTATTGCTCCTTCTGCGGAAAGAGCCAGCATGAAGTCCGCAAGCTCATCGCGGGCCCCACGGTGTTCATCTGCGATGAATGCGTCGAGCTCTGCATGGACATCATTCGCGAGGAGCACAAGATCTCCTTCGTGAAGTCGAAGGATGGCGTCCCGACGCCTCGCGAGATCCGCGAAGTCCTCGACGATTACGTGATCGGCCAGGATCACGCCAAGAAGGTCCTCTCGGTCGCGGTGCACAATCACTACAAGCGCCTGAACCACGCCACGAAGAATAACGATGTTGAGCTGGGCAAGGCCAACATCATGCTGATCGGCCCCACGGGCACCGGCAAGACCCTGCTGGCCCAGACGCTCGCCCGAATCATCGACGTGCCCTTCACCGTGGCCGACGCCACGACCCTGACCGAAGCCGGTTATGTGGGTGAAGACGTCGAGAACATCATCCTCAAGCTGCTGCAATCGGCCGACTACAATGTCGAGCGGGCCCAGCGGGGCATCGTCTATATCGACGAGGTCGATAAGATCAGCCGCAAGTCGGACAACCCCTCCATCACCCGCGATGTGTCGGGCGAGGGCGTCCAGCAGGCCCTGCTGAAGATCATGGAAGGCACGGTGGCCTCCGTCCCGCCCCAGGGCGGGCGCAAGCATCCGCAGCAGGAGTTCCTGCAGGTGGACACCACCAACATCCTGTTCATCTGCGGCGGCGCCTTCGCCGGCCTCGACAAGATCATTTCGGCCCGCGGGCAGGGGACCTCCATCGGCTTCGGCGCCAAGGTCTCCGACCCCGACGACCGGCGGACCGGCGAGATCTTCCGCCGCGTAGAGCCCGACGATCTGCTGCGTTTCGGCCTGATCCCGGAATTCATCGGCCGTCTGCCGGTGATCGCCACCCTGGACGACCTGGACGAGGAAGCCCTGGTCAAGATCCTGACCGAGCCGAAGAACGCCTTCGTCAAGCAGTACCAGCGCCTGTTCGACATGGAGAATGTCGGCCTGACCTTTACCGACGACGCCCTCAACGCCGTGGCCCGCAAGGCCATTGCGCGCAAGACCGGCGCCCGGGGCCTGCGCTCGATCCTGGAAGGCATCCTGCTCGACACCATGTACGAGCTGCCGACCTATGACGGCGTCGAAGAGGTCGTGGTCAACGCCGAGGTCGTCGAGGGTCGCGCCCAGCCGCTGATCATCTATGCCGAGCGTCGGGATAAGGGCGGGGCGGCCTGAGGGCCGCCCTGATCACGGGTTTCTGTTGCGGCGCCGAAGACAAGTTGTCGCGCGCCGCCCCGGCGCCGCTTGAACCGCGGTCCGAAGCGTCCACATAAATAGTCTGAAGACACCGCCACACCGGCGGACGGACCGTCCGACTCAGGCGCATCGTCTGAGGTAACCGCGGCCCGAGGGTCGAGCCCTGCTTTTTTTCCGAGGGGGCCGACCGGGAGTGAAAGCATATGTCTGAGACCAAGAAGACCCTTCCTGTCCTTCCGTTGCGGGACATCGTCGTGTTTCCGCATCAACCCGTGCCGCTGTTCGTCGGGCGGGAAAAATCCGTGCGGGCGCTCGAAGAGGCCATGCGCGACGAGGGCAAGGACATCCTTCTGCTGACCCAGAAGGACAAGGACGACGATGATCCGGCTCCCATCGCCATCTATGAGATCGGCGTCGTCGCCACCATTCTCCAGCTTCTGAAACTGCCCGACGGGACCGTGAAGGTGCTCGTGGAGGGCAAGGCCCGTGCGGCCGTCGCCCGCTACACCGATCAGGCCGACTACTATGAAGCCGAGATCGCCGATCTGCCGGAAGACGCCCAGGCCTCGCCTGAGGCTGAGGCCCTGAGCCGCGCTGTGGTCGAGCAGTTCGAATCCTATGTGAAGCTCAACAAGAAGGTGCCGCCGGAGGCCCTGGCGGCCATGCCGCAGATTGAGAATCCGGGCGAGCTGGCCGATCGCGTCGCCTCACACCTGTCGGTCAAGATCAGCGAGAAGCAGGCCCTGCTGGAAATCTTCGACGTCGTGAAGCGTCTGGAGAAGGTCTACGCCCTGATGGAGGGCGAGATCTCGGTCATGCAGACCGAGAAGAAGATCCGGAACCGCGTGAAGCGGCAGATGGAGAAGACCCAGCGCGAGTACTATCTCAACGAGCAGATGAAGGCGATCCAGCGCGAGCTGGGCGAGCAGGACGACACCCGCGACGAGCTCAACGAGCTGGAAAAGCGGATCAAGAAGACCAAGCTGTCGAAAGAGGCCCGCACCAAGGCCGAGGCGGAGCTGAAGAAGCTTCGCTCCATGAGCCCCATGTCGGCGGAATCGACGGTCGTCCGGAACTATCTCGACTGGCTGCTGTCCATCCCGTGGGGCAAGGCCAAGCAGAAGCCCATCGATCTCGCCCGGGCTGAGGAGATCCTCGACGAGGATCACTACGGGCTGGAGAAGGTAAAAGAGCGGATCCTGGAATACCTGGCCGTCCAGGCTCGGACCGGGGCGCTCAAGGGTCCGATCCTGTGCCTTGTCGGTCCTCCGGGCGTCGGCAAGACCTCGCTTGGCCGCTCGATCGCCAAGGCGACGGCGCGGGAATTCGTGCGTGTCTCCCTGGGTGGGGTGCGTGACGAGGCCGAGATCCGCGGTCACCGCCGGACCTATATCGGCTCCATGCCGGGCAAGATCATCCAGTCGATGAAGAAGGCCAAGACCACCAACGCCTTCTTCCTGCTCGACGAGATCGACAAGATGGGCGCCGACTATCGCGGCGACCCGGCCTCGGCCCTGCTCGAAGTGCTGGACCCGTCGCAGAACTCCACCTTCGCCGACCACTATCTGGAGGTGGACTACGACCTGTCGCCGGTGATGTTCGTCACCACGGCCAACTCGCTCAACATGCCCCAGCCCCTGCTGGACCGCATGGAGATCATTCGCATCCCAGGCTACACCGAGGATGAGAAGGTCGAGATCGCCAAGCGCCACGTCCTGCCCAAGCTGACCAAGGACCATGGGCTGACGCCCGAGGAGTTCGTGGTCTCCGAGGACACGATCCGCGACCTCATCCGCTACTATACGCGGGAGGCCGGCGTGCGGTCGCTGGAGCGGGAACTGGGCAATCTGGCGCGCAAGACCGTGCGCGACCTGGCCCGGGAGAAGCTGACCAGCATCGCCATCGATCCCGATCGGCTGGCCAAGTACGCCGGGGTGCGCAAGTACCGCTACGGGGAGATGGATCTCGAGGATCAGGTCGGGATCATCACGGGCCTGGCCTATACCGACTTCGGCGGCGACATCCTGACCATCGAGGCGGTCAAGATGCCCGGCAAGGGCCGCATGACGGTCACCGGCAACCTGAAGGATGTGATGAAGGAATCCATCTCGGCGGCGAACTCCTATGTTCGCAGCCGGGCCACGCAGTTTGGGATCGAGCCCCCGAACTTCGAGAAGACCGACGTCCACATCCACGTGCCGGACGGGGCGACGCCCAAGGACGGTCCGTCCGCCGGCGCGGCCATGGCCACGGCCATCGTCTCGGTCCTGACCGGCATCCCGATCCGCAAGGACATCGCCATGACGGGCGAAGTGACCCTTCGCGGCCGGGTCACCGCCATCGGCGGCCTGAAGGAAAAGCTGCTCGCGGCCCTGCGCTCTGGGGTCAAGACCGTGCTGATCCCGCAGGAGAACGAGAAGGATCTGGCCGATATTCCGGCCAAGGTGAAGGAGGCCCTGGAGATCATCCCGGTGAACAC